>JAKAEN010000248.1 GCA_021818355.1 Actinomycetes bacterium
TGCCTTCTACAAGGGCCTGCTCTTTCTGGGAGCCGGCTCGGTCATCCACTCCATGCATGACGAGCAGGACATCAAGAAGATGGGCCGCCTCTACAAGTTGATGCCGATCACCGGTTTCACCTTCATCATCGCCTGGCTGTCGATCGCGGGCTTGCCTCCCTTCTCAGGGTTCTTCTCCAAGGGAGACGTCCTTCTGGGGGCCTACTCCAAGTCGCCCTGGCTGTGGGCGCTGGGCGCACTGACCGCGGTGTTGACCGCCTACTACATGGGCCGCGAGGTCTACCTGGTCTTCTTCGGAGACGCACGCTACGCCAAGTCGCTGGCGGGCTCCGACCATCACGCCGAGCCTCACGAATCCCCTGCGGTCATGACCGTCCCGCTGGTGATCCTGGCGATCGCCTCCGTGGTCGCAGGTGTTCTGAACCTGGGATTCAGCTCGTCGACGGACTTCCTCGCCAACTGGCTCACCCCCGTCTTCGGTTCGGCCGAGGCCGCTCTGGGCTTCGGCACCGGCACCCGGGCGGTCCTGGAAGCCGGCGACGCGGTCTTCGCGATCATCGGCATACTGCTGGCATGGCGGGCTTGGGCGTCGCGCTCCGAGAACCCCTCGCTCGAGCCGCGCTTTCTGGTGAAGGCGTGGGGAATCGACTGGTTCCTGGACAAGGTCTTCTCCGGCGGATCGCAGGTCCTCGCACACTCCATGAATTCGGTGGTGGACAACGCCGTCATCGATGGGGTTGTCAAGGGGACCGGAACGCTGGTGGCGGCGACCGCCGGGCAGGTTCGAAAGGTGCAGAGCGGGTATGTCCGCTCCTATGCGCTGGTGATCAGTTTTGGGGTGGTTCTGATCCTCGGCTTCGTGCTTACGAGGGCGAGCTTCTAATGGGTGCGCTTCAGGTCTCTGGATGGATAGCGGTGGTGGAAATTGAGTTCTGAGCTACAAGTGCTGGTCCTGCTGCCCGCCATCGCGGCGCTGGTGGCGGCCCTGATACCCAAGAGCGCGCGCGGCAAGGCGGTGTATCCGCTGGCGATCGCGGTCTCCGTCGTCGAGGCGGTGCTTGCGATCGTTCTCGCCGTTCAGTTCAAGCCCGGTGTCGCCGGATATCAGGGCGTCTCCTCATACAACTGGATACCGACCTTCGGGATCTCCTGGAGGCTGGGCGTAGACGGGATCTCCATATTCCTGGTGCTCCTGACCGCCGTCATCTTCCCGCTTGCTCTCCTCGGCGCGCGGGAGAAGGTCAATAGCCACAGCTTTGCGGCATGGATGCTGCTGCTCGAGGCGGCCTGCATGGGAAGCTTTGCGAGCCTGGACCTCTTCGCGTTTTTCGTCACCTTCGAGCTGACCCTCATCCCCACCTACTTCCTCATCGGTTCCTGGGGCTATGAGCGGGGCGGAGCGGCAGCGATCAAGTTCTTCGTCTACACCTTCCTTGGGTCGGCGCTTCTCCTGGTCGGAATGCTTGCGCTTGTCTTCATACATGACAGCCAGACGGGCGTGGTGACCTTCAACATCTCGCAGCTGGCCAACACCCGCCTCTCCTCGACCACCGAGGACTGGCTCTTCCTCGCCTTCACGGCGGCTTTCGCGGTCAAGGCTCCGATCTTCCCCTTCCACACCTGGTCACCCGATGCCTACAGGCAGGCGCCGACCGCCGGCGTGGTCATTCTCGCCGCGGTCATGGCCAAGCTCGGCACCTACGGCATTCTCCGCTTCGACTTCACCCTCTTCCCTCATGCCGTGGTTACCTTCGGGCCGCTGCTGCTGACCCTGGCGGTGATCGGGATCATCTACGGAGGCGTTGTGGCGGCCGCGGAAAGCGACATCAAGAGAATGCTCGCCTATTCGTCACTCAGCCACATGGGCTTCATCGTGCTCGGCATCTTCGGCCTCAGCCGGGAGGGAGTGGCCGGCGGCGTATTGCAGATGATCAACCACGGCGTATACACGGCGGCCTTGTTCCTGCTGGTTGGTTACCTCTTCTACTCCACCAACGCCTTCAATATGGACTCCCTGGGCGGATTGCAGTCCCGGGCGCCGGTGATGGCCGGGATATTCACCCTCTTCGTCATGTCCTCCATCGGCCTTCCCGGGCTCTCCGGCTTCGTCGGCGAGTTCCTGATCCTGGTGGGTGGCTTTTCGACGCACCGCTGGTGGGCCGTTGTCGGCACCTTCGGCGTCGTCATCGGAGCCGTCTACATGCTCTGGGCGTATCAGCGCGTCTTCCATGGAACCCCCAAGGAACCCGGCCTGATCCCCGAGGAGCGGGCGGTGGACCTCAAGCGATCGCAGGTCCTGATTCTGGTTCCGCTGATTGTGATCGTTATAGCGCTCGGCGTATACCCGCGGCCGATCCTCTCGCGCATCAGCCCGACGGTCGACGCCCTGGTCGCCCATGTCCAGGCGGCACAGCCCGGGCCATCCGCAGCTGCGCACACTCAAGCAGGAAAGGGCTGAAGCTCACATGGAGCAGCTATTCGCAGTGATCTCCTCAGGACCGGCGATCGCCTTCCCCACCATCTCCTATAAGGCCATTGGCCCGGAGATCGTGCTCGTGGTCGGGGCGCTGGTGGTCATGCTTACCACCTCGCTCGTTCCCTCCACCAGGCGCACGCGGACCCCGTCCATCCTGGCCGCGCTGACGGCCCTGATAGCGTTCGCCGATTCGGCGACCATGTGGGCCAACTTCGCCGATCACGGACCCTACCGGGCCATTGCCTCGTCGCTCACTATCGACGGCTTTGCCGTGTTCATGCTGGTGACCATCTCGGCCACCACCTTCCTGGGCACATTGCTCGGCTCGGCGTACCTGTCGGAAGGCCGTTTTGGCACCGGCGAGTTCCAGGGCCTGCTGCTACTTTCGGCCACGGGGGCGATGCTGCTGGCAAGTGCCGGAGATCTGATCGTGATCTTCCTCGGCCTCGAGATCCTCTCCATCGCCCTCTATGTGCTGGCGGGCTTCGAGAAGCGTTCGGTCGCTTCGGGCGAAGCCGGCCTGAAGTACTTCATCCTGGGCGGCTTCTCTTCGGCGCTCTTCCTTTACGGGATCGCCCTCACCTATGGAGCCACCGGCTCAACCAACATCGCGAGCATCGCGGGCTTCCTGGCCTCCAACTCGATCACCTCCAACGGCGTGCTGCTGGCCGGCATGTCGCTACTGATCGTCGGACTTGGCTTCAAGGTGGCGGCGGCGCCTTTCCACCTTTGGACCCCTGACGTCTATCAAGGTTCCCCCTCGGCCTCGGTCGGCTACATGGCGGCGGCGGCAAAGGCGGCCGGCTTCGCGGGACTCCTCCGCATCCTGATCTCCGCCTTTCCCACTCTCCGTCTGGATTGGCAGCCCATCATCTGGGCCCTGGCGGCACTCACCCTCCTTGTGGGCGCGGTGCTGGCCGTCGTGCAAAACGACCTGAAGCGCATGCTGGCCTACTCTTCGATCAACCACGCGGGCTTCGTACTGCTCGGTGTGGAGGCCGCCACCAGCAAAGGAACCTCGGCCTCCATCTACTACCTGCTGGCCTACGCCTTCATGGTGGTCGCCACCTTTGCCATCGTGAATTCCTTCGAGGATCGTGAGACAGGGCGGGTTCCCCTGGAGAAGCTCCGCGGGCTGGCATCGCGCAACCCGGGGATCGCCTTCTTCCTGGCGGTTCTTCTGGTTGCCCAGGCCGGAGCGCCATTGACCACCGGCCTCGTGGCCAAGTTCGCCGTCGTGTCGGCGGCCGTGGCGGCGCACTCCTACGTTCTTGCGGTGATCGCCATGCTCTCCGCGGTGATCGCCACCTTCTTCTACCTGAGAGTGGTTGCGGTCGCCTACGCACGTGGGCCGCGCCGCCGCTCTCTGGTTCGCGAGCCGCAGATGGCAATGGCCGCCTCGACCGGCGTGGCCACCGATGGAGAGGCCGAAGTGGCCTCGGCTCCTCTGGCCGAGAAGATCTCCCTGCCGGTCGAGGCTCAGATCGTGGTGGGCATCGGCGTAGCCGGAACGGTCATCTTTGGCATCTTCCCCAACTACATCC
>JAKAEN010000249.1 GCA_021818355.1 Actinomycetes bacterium
TGCGGCGCCTGGCCGCCGAGACCGAGCCATTCTCCTTGCGCATCTCCGGTGCGGGAGCCTTCCGCCACGAGCTCGGGGTCCTCTACCTGCACGTCGAGCCGAGCCTGGAGTTGACGGCCCTGGAGGAGGGGGTCCGCTCGGCCATGGATGCCCCCGCGCGCAAGCGGGAGTTCGTTCCCCATGCCACCCTCTTCGACAACGCTCCCCTGGAGGTGGTGGAGGAGGGGGTCCGCCTCTTTGCCCCCTTCGCCGCCGAGGTGGAGGTCTCCGGCTTCAAGGTTCTGCGCATGGACACCAGGTCCACCTGGCACCGCTTCGCCGAAGCCCTATTCTCGCCGGCGCGGCACAGGGCCCTGGCGGGCTCTCCGGCCACCTTCTGGAGGACGGGGGAGGCGGGGGAGTGGCTCTTCCTCCACGACGCCGAAGGCCCCTCCTCGGGCTTCTCCTACCCCAGCGCCTCGGTGGCGTACGGGATCACGCGCCAAGGTGCGGTCTCGGTGGCGGGCTTCAGGGGCGAGGAGTTGGCCTGCGCGGCCATCGCTTCGGTCTCCGGGGCTTCGGCCTTCTTGGAGTGGGCCTGGGTGGCCGAAGCCGAGCGGGGCTCGGGGATGGCGTCGATACTGCTGGAGGAGCTGGCCTATGCGGCCGCCGAGGAGGGGATGCGCGCCCTGGTGGCCGCGCGGGGCGGCGCCGAGGGCTGGGCCTGGAAGCGCATCGCCGCGGTGCTGGAAGCCAGGGGGGCCAGGGCGTTCGAGCTCTGGCCGGGGCCTCAGGAGCCTATCTTGGCGTACCGCCTCAGCTTGTTGAGGTTGTGAAACGACTCGATCTTGCGCACCGTGCCCGACTTGGAGCGCATCACCAGTGACTGGGTGACCGCCCCGCTCGAGTTGAAGCGCACTCCGTTCAGGAGCTCGCCGTCGGTTACGCCGGTGGCGGCGAAGAAGCAGTTGTCGCTGTTGACGAGGTCCTCGGTGGTGAGGATGCGGCCGATGTCGTAGCCGGCGTCGACGGCGGCCTGGCGCTCGGTGTTGTTGCGCGGCCACAGCCGGCCTTGGATCTCGCCGCCCATGGAACGCAGCGCCGCCGCGGCGACCACGCCCTCGGGGGTGCCGCCTATGCCGAGCAGGATGTCGGCTCCGGAGGCGGGCCAGGCGGTGGAGATGGCTCCGGCCACGTCCCCGTCGGAGATGAGGCGGATGCGGGCCCCGGACTCGCGCACCTCCTCGATCAGCTCCTTGTGCCGGTCCCGGTCAAGGATCACCGCGGTGATCTCGCTTACCGGGATCCCCTTGGCTTTGGCCACCTCCTGGATGTTCTCCGTCGCCGAGAGCTCCAGGCTGATCCTCCCGCGCGCCTCGCGGCCGACGGCGATCTTTTCCATGTAGACGCAAGGGCCGGGATTGAACATGGTGCCCGACTCCGAAAGCGCGATTACCGAGAGCGCGTTGCCCCGTCCGAGCGCGGTCGGAGTGGTTCCCTCGATCGGATCCACGGCAATATCCACCTTGGGCGGAGTGCCGTCACCGATCTTCTCGCCGTTGTAGAGCCAGGGGGCTTCGTCCTTTTCCCCTTCGCCGATCACCACCACGCCGTCCATGGCCACCGTGGAGAGCGCGGCTCTCATCGCCTCGACGGCGGCGCCGTCCGCGCCGTTCTTGTCGCCTCTGCCCATCCAGCGCGATGCGGCCAGAGCTGCGGATTCGGTTACCCGGACCAGCTCCAGGGCGAGGTTGCGGTCGAGAGATTCCCCGTGGTTTGCCATGCCCTAAAGATACCCCCTGAAAGCCGGGGCGGCCTCGCCCAATCATGGGACTTTGGTCCAGATTTGCCTCCCCCGCCCGCGGGAGGCGCGGGAAAATGCTGTTTGGGCCGTAGCGGATTGCATTCATAAAGACCCGCCGAAATAACTAAGCGTTTTCTAATGTCAGTTCTGACCCGTTGGTAAAATTTGGTGCCGGCCGGAGTTCGCCGGCGAGCCCGGGGGTGCGATGTAGGCGCGACGGCCCTCCCGTTTGCGTCCCTCGCCCCTTCTGGCCACGCTCGTGCTCCGTGCGGGAGAGAGCGGCGCACGGCTGTGCCGAGCCGGTTCCTGTCGCCCCAGGAGCGCGCGCGTGGCCATCCTGTGAAAGTCGAGGGGCGGGTGCGGTGACATGAAGCCCGCCCCTCGCCTTTGCCCGCCCAGCTGGGCGAAGATCCCTCCCGCCTCTTTGTCCCGGGTCCCCCGGCGGGGCAGCGCCGGCTCCCGGCGGATGCCCCGGGGTCGTGTGCCCGGTCAATCCGGCTTAGCATTTTCCCAATGCGCGCATCACATGTCTTCAGCGTCGGCTCGTCGCTGCCCGAGACCCTGGCGCCTCTGGAGCGCATCGCCGCCAACCTTCGTTGGGCCTGGCACGTACCGAGCGCCGACCTCTTCCGCTGGATCGATCCCGCCCTCTGGGAGGAGACGCGGCGCAATCCGCCCTCCATGCTGGCCCGGGTTCCGGCCGCCCGCCTGAACGAGCTGGCCCGGGACTCCCGCTTCGTCGAGCAGCTCAATAAAGTTGCCGCCGACCTGGAGCGGCACCTCACCGCCAAGGCCCACTTCCAGCTCACCTACCCCGACGACGACTTCACGGTGGCCTACTTCTCGCCCGAGTTCGGCGTGACCGAGGCCC
Source organism: Actinomycetes bacterium (assembly GCA_021818355.1). Taxonomy (GTDB): domain Bacteria; phylum Actinomycetota; class Acidimicrobiia; order Acidimicrobiales; family Acidimicrobiaceae; genus Acidithrix. The sequence continues at coordinate 2,655 of JAKAEN010000249.1, forward strand.
TGCCCCAGTACTCGGGAGGGCTGGGCGTGCTGGCGGGGGATCACATCAAGTCCGCCTCGAGCCTGGGCATCCCCATCGTCGGCGTCGGGCTCTACTACCGTGACGGCTACTTCTCCCAATCCATGCGTTCCGACGGCTGGCAGGTGGAGAACTACTCCCACGACCCGGAGATGGACCGCCTGGTTACCAACGACCCGGCGCACCGCTTCACCATGCCCATCGACGGCCGCATGCTGCATGTGGCGGTGCGCGTGGCCCAGGTGGGGCGCATCCCGCTACTGCTTCTCGACACCGACCTGGAGGAGAACGAGGTCCCTCTGCGCAACGTGTCGGACCGCCTCTACGGGGGAGATCTCGCACACCGGCTCCAGCAGGAGATGCTGCTCGGCATCGGGGGAGTGAGGGCTCTCGAGCTTCTTGGATACGACCCGATGGTCTTCCACATGAACGAGGGGCACGCGGCCTTCCTGGCTCTCGAGCGCATCGGGCGCTTCCTGAAGGCCGGGCTTTCCAAGTCCGAGGCCATCGAGGCGGCCCGGGCTACCACCATGTTCACCACCCACACCCCGGTGCCGGCGGGAATCGACCGCTTCCCCCGCGGCCTCTTGGCCGAGCACCTCGGCCACTATCTGGAGTCCATGGGCCTCACCTTGGAGGACGTCATCGCCCTCGGGGCCGGCGACGCCCAGGCCGAGGAGTTCAACATGGCGCATTTCGGGCTGCGCCTGGCCGGTGTGGCCAACGCGGTCGCACGTCAGCACGAGGGCGTCTCCCGGCAGCTCTTCGGGGAGCTGTGGCCGGCGCTCGACACCTCCCAGGTGCCCATCGGCCACGTGACCAACGGGGTGCACGCCCGCAGCTGGGTGAGCGTGGAGATGGACGAGCTCCTCTCCAAGAGCCTGCTCGCTTCCTGGCCCGAGGCGGACGCGCGTGAATACGAGCGCCTGGGCGCGATCAGCACCGAGGACCTGGCCACCGCCAAGCGAGCGGCCAAGATCCGGCTCATCGAGGCCGTCGAGCGCATGAGGCGCCCGGTGGCGCCCTCCTTCGTCTCCGAGGCGGCCCTGGTGCGCGAGGGGGCTCTCACCCCCGACACCCTCATCATCGGCTTCGCGCGCCGCTTCGCGCCCTACAAGCGCGCCACGCTGCTCATGCGCGAGCGCGAGCGGCTGCTCAAGCTCCTGCGCGACAGCGATCGCCCGGTGGCCTTCATCTTCGCCGGCAAGGCCCACCCCGCCGACGACCCCGGCAAGTCCCTCATCGCCGACATCGTCAACTTCGCCCGCGAGAACGGGGTTTCGGAGAGGTTCATCTTTCTTCCCGACTACGACATCGCCTTGGCCCGCCTCCTCTACCAGGGGTGC
>JAKAEN010000023.1 GCA_021818355.1 Actinomycetes bacterium
TCCGATCTTGGGTCGAGTACCTGCGCCGGACCAGGCACGGGCTGGCCGGCCTTGCCGGGCGGATCGAGGCGGCGCATCCCGATGCGATGCCGGTGAGCGTGGAGCGCCTCGCGGGGCCGCTGGGCTCCTCGGTCGCCCTTGTCGATTGGGATGCCGACGCGGAGCTCAGGGTGGCGGCGGCGATCATGACCGAGGCACTGGGCATCGACGCTGCGACGGCGGAGGGCCTCGCGGGCTCGATGGAAGGCACGGAGGTGGACGAGCTCTTTGCTGCCTATAGCGGCAACCGGGAGAATCGGCGTCACCGCCCGGGAAGAGCCTTCGAGCGGACAAGGTATCACTTCTCCATCGAAGCGGATTACGGGGCCTTCCGAGATCTGCAGAGACATAGGATGCTCTCCATCTCCTGGGCGGACCTGGGATGTGAAATGGGTTACTTCACTTCGCCAAAGCTCGCGGAAGGCGAAGCCGATGCGTATGCTTCCTCGCTGGAGCGCGCGGCGGAGTATCATCGGGACCTCCGCCGGTCCCACGGCCCCGAGGTGGCCGCGTACGCGGTTCCCATGGCATATCGGATCCGCTTCGACTTCGAGCTGAACGCGCGCGAAGCGATGCACCTCATAGAGCTCCGATCAGCACCTCAGGGGCACGAAAGCTATCGGGAGGTGGCTCAGTTGATGTATCGGTGCATTGCGGACCGAGTCCGACATCGGCGCATTGCGGGGGCCATGATCCACGTTGACCTGAGCGCGGGCGAAGCCGGCCGCCTCACCTCCATCCAGAGGGAGGAGCGCAAGAGGTCAACCACTGGGGAAGGTTCCGACGACGGCGGCGCGAGCCAAGGTGTCGGTCGCTAGAGTTTTGCGGGAACAAAGCGGCTCCCGAAGTTGATTCAATTGGGCGACAAGCTGCGAATGGGTTTTAGTGCGTCTGGGGGATGGTTGATACCCCCGGCGGAAGGGAATGTCTGATGCCTAGGAAGAAGGCGAACGACGGCGATGATGTGGTCAGCGCCGAGGATATGGAGGAGTCCGTCGACGACGAGTCGTTCGAGGACTTTGAGGATGCTGACTTTGAAGAGGAAGAGGAGCTGGACGAGGAGGAGGACCTCGAGGATCTCGAGGTAGACGAACTCGAAGACCTCGACGAACTCGAAGACATCGGCGAGGAGGAGGACCTCGAGGACCTCGAGGACCTCGAGGTCGAGGAAGAGGCCGAGGAAGAGGCCGAGGCCGAGGCTGAAACCGAAGAGGAAGCCGAAGAGGAAGAGGAGGAGCTCGACGAAGAAGTCGAGGCCAGCCTCGACGACATTCTCAAGGAACGCCTTGTCGTAATGGACGAGGAAGAGGAGAGCTACGACGAGGACGAACTCGACGAGCGCTCCGATATCGCCTTGACGGTGCTTCCCAAGCAGCCGGACGAGTTCGTCTGCCAAAGCTGCTTCCTCGTCAAAAAGCTGACCCAGCTCGCCGACAAGGAGCGTAGCTACTGCAGGGACTGCGTGTAATATCCGTTCCGTATCGGGGCTGAGGTCCGGAGTGCGCCGGGAGGCTTGATGGACGACGGTGATCTGAAGAAGCTCATTGATTATGCGGTTTACGCCCCTGTCGGCATCATCCATTCGATCGCCGAGGCCCTGCCGCGCGCCGTCGAGGAGGGCCGATCGGTCGTCGAGTCGCGGGCTGCGACAGCTCGCTTCATCGGCCAGATGGCGGTCGGCATGGCCGAGTCCAAGGCGCAGGAGCAGTTGGCCGAGGTCCGCAAGCAGGCCGAAGGCCTGATCGACCTGGTGCTTCCGGAGCCTTGGGCCGACTTGGCCCGCATGGTGCTCGGCGATCAGCGAGAGGAGCCGGTGCCCACCGTTGCCCAGGAAGAGGGCCGGGTGGCGACCGTGCCGACTGAGAGCGCCGCTCCCAAAGCGGCTCAGATCGAGGTTGACCTGGGCGAAGTCGAGGCAGTGATCCCCAACTATGCGACCCTCTCCGCCACGCAGATAACCGCGAAACTTGATCTTCTGTCCAAACGCGAGCTGAAGCTGGTCTATGGCTACGAGCTTGGTCATAGGGGGCGCAAGACCATCCTTGCCAAGGCCGAGAAGCTGCTCTAGGCACCATGGCGGCGTCGGAGCCGAGGGGCGGGCGCGCGCCGATCGAATTCCAGCTGAAGGCGCTGACGGCGCCCGATTGCGATGCCGCTGTTGCGCTGGCTCTGGGGGCTTACGAAGAGTTCTGCGCTTTCAAGGGTGGCGAAGAGCTGGCACTGGCAATGTGGGCTTCGCTGATGGCCTCGCTCGCCGACGGGCGACCGCGGCCCGCGCCGGGGCCGGGGCCGGGCACTGCGAGACGCAGCGTCGCATTCGAATTCAAGCACGGACCGGATGTCATCGGCCTCGGGATCCTGGACCTTCAGCCGACACCCCATGAAGAGGCTGAAGCCTTCATCTACCTCCGCGCCGACCAAAGAGGCAGGGGAGCCGGCAGTGCGTTATTGGGGATGCTTGACTCGTGGGCGCGTTCCGAGGGATCTCCCGGAGTCTTTTTCCGGGTTCCGCCGGGCGCCAGGGAGGCGAAGAATCTGGGTGAGCGCAATGGCTATCGAGCCCGGACGCTCAAGATGAGGCGGCCCGAAGGCTCGTGAACGGCCTGGTCAGCGGCCCTGCCATCGCGGGTCGCGCTTCTCGATGAAAGCCCGCGGCCCTTCCTTGAAGTCCTCGGTCAACGCAAGGCGGGCCATCGCGTCCCCGCTCTGAGCGAAGAGGTCGCCCTCGGATGCGGCAAAGGCCTGCTTGCTGATGGCGAGGGCCTCGCGGACCGCTAGCGGGGCGTTGGAGGCGATTCGCATGGCCAGGACGACCGCCGCCTCCTCGAGCTCCGATTCGTCGCAAAGAACGTTGACCATCCCGAACTCGTGGGCCCGCTCGGCCGAGATCGGGTCTCCCGTCAAGATAACCTCGGTGGCGAGATTGCGTGGCAGTACATGAGGTAGGCGGAAGAGACCTCCTGCGGCAGCAACAAGCGAGCGCTTGACCTCCGGCAGGCCGAATTTCGCGCCCCGCGAGGCGACGATGAGATCGCAGGCAAGGGCTATCTCGCAACCGCCCGCAAGCGCCGAACCATGAACGGCGGCGATGATCGGCTTGGTTCGCTCGCGTGCGACGATCCCGGCGAAGCCTCCTCGTTCAGTGCGGAGGGCGGCCGCATTGCCGGCGGCGATCTCCTTCAGGTCGGCTCCGGCGGAGAAGTTGGTGCCGTTCCCCGAAAGGATGGCGACCCAGGCAGTCGCGTCGGCTTCGAACTCGTCGATCGCGGCCTCCATCCCGGCTGCAACGGCACCATTGACCGCATTGCGGGCATCGGGCCGGTCGATCTTGATTCCGAAGATGTGGTCGCTAATCCGGTGGGTGATGACGGCCATCTCATACTCCTGACGGTGCTCGGCTTTCCGCAGCCGGCGGCTCTGCGGGGCCAAGCTTAGCCCCGGACATTAGGGCGACGAGGGAGAATATGCGGAACGGCCGGCCATCACTGGCCGGCCGTTCTGGAAAGCAGTAAGCAGGGCGTCGGCTTTTTAGCTTTCGTCCGCCTCTGCGGCGGGTGCCTCCTCAGCCACGGCCTCCGCCTCTGCGGCGGGTGCCTCCTCAGCCACGGCCTCCGCCTCTGCGGCGGGTGCCTCCTCAGCCACGGCCTCCGCCTCTGCGGCGGGCTCGCCTACCTTGCGGCGCGGACGGGGAGGAGGCGGCATCTTGATGCCGAGCAGGGATGCCAGATTGGGGATGCGGCCGCTCATCTGCTGCGCGAGTGCATGCAGTTCTGCCGGTGCATTCGGCGGAAAGCCGCTTGGCTCGACCATCTTGCGTACCGGCGAGGTTTCCAACGCCGAGAGCATGGCAGTCCAATGGTCGGCCGAAGAAGCGGGAGAAAGGGTTGTGCTCGCGGCGGAGGCCAGCTTCGCTAGCACCTCATCTGGGAGCTTGGAGGTGACATCCGGCGGCCTGGTGGAGAGGCGCACGGCCTTGATGCTCTTGCCCTCCTCCAGTGCCTCCTGGATGGAGGCGACCCATTCGGCCTCCAAGGTGCCGCTCCGGCTCGACAGCAGCTCCTTGAGCTTGTCCAGGGTCTCCTTCATTTCGTCACTGCGCGCGACGCGCTCACCGAAGGAGACGACCGCCTTCAGGTCTCGAAGCCCGATCCGATCCGCGACGGCGAGTGCGGCCTCCGCGCGATCAAGCCAAGTGGCGCGCTCGAGCGGTGGCAGGAGTCCTTCGGCAATGGCAAGAATCGGCTCGGCGGCCTGAGGGACCTTGCCCTCCTTGGCCAGTTCACGGTTCTGCTCCGCTATGGCGCTCCGGACGGCAGGCAGCCCACCCGCCATCAGCTGCTCAGCGATAACCTTGTGCTCCTCGGCGACTCCGGCCAAGAACTCGTTGCGGTGCTTTCTTCCGGGGTTGAGCTTTGCGAACCGTGGTGCCGCGGTCTTCTGGTCGGCACGTGGCGCCGCAGGCCGGCGCTCTTCAGGGCGCCGGGTGCGCCGCGCTTCGGCGTGCCCTGTGGCACCTTCCTTGCGCTCGCGACCCTCGGTTGGGCGCCCGCCCGTACCTTCCTTGCGCTCGCGACCCTCGGTTGGGCGTCCGCCCGTACCTTCCTTGCGCTCGCGACCCTCACGCCGCTTTCCGCCCTTGCGCTCGCCGCCCTCTTCGCGCCTGTCACGCCCACGCGGCCGCTTGGCGTACTCGATGTTGGTGAACTGCTGCCGCGGGGCAGGCACGATCTCCAGAACCTGATGCCGAGACTCTTCCCGCTTCTGGGGAGGATGCACGGCCTCGACGCTGATGCCGTCTATCTCGAAGCTGACCTCGGCGCGGACCACATCCCCAACCTTGGCGCCTTCGTAGAGCAGCGAGCCCGCCAGGACACCCCGTGGCTCCCTGGCACCGGCTTTGCGCCAGGTCCAGGTCCCGTCGGGCCTCTCGCTTGTCAGCTCCAATTCCAGTCGCGGCGACATTATCTTCCGAATCTCCAATTTGAACTTGCGATGGGCGCGCCTGTTTACCGTGGCATGCGACGGGTTGGCACAGGACGCCTAGGGTTAGCATAAAGCGGTCCGGCTCCCTATTGGGTAGCCGCGAAGCTCGTGCGGGAGTCCGCGAAAGGTATCGCTGAGGTCATGCTCAACAAGGATGTGGCGGACTTCGTCTCTGTGAAGCTGCCGGGTGCACAAATCATCGTTTCCGACGATTCGACGGCCTCGAGCCACCAGGCCGCAGCGGCTGTCGGATCGGACGTTGCGCGGATCGGGAAGTCGGTCGTCTTCGTGTCGAGCGAACGAACGGCCGTGGTGCTGATTTCCGCCGCCAAGCGCGTCTCCAGGCAGAAACTTCGTGAGGCAACGGGTGACCCCAGGCTCAAGGTCGCCGGTCCCGAGACGGTTTTCGAGCGCACGGGATATGCAGTGGGTGGTGTCAGCCCGCTGGTCCTACCCGACGGGGTCGAGACATACGTCGATGCCCAGCTGTTCGAGCTGGATGCCGTTTGGGTCTCGGCCGGTTCGCCGAATTCCGTGGTCGAGCTGACCTCGGCGCAGCTGAAGGAGCTCTTTGGCGGGCGGTCCCTCGACCTGGGCGAGGAGGCGGCCGGGTGAGAGCAAGCCTGCGCCTTTCGAGGAGCGAGCGTTGACACGCCTCGTGGGGGGACACGTCTCCGCTGCCGGTGGGATCAGACACGCCGTCGAGCGCGGGGACGCCATCGGTGCATCGGTGATCCAGATATTTTCCAACTCACCGCGGTCCTGGAAGGCGGCCCCCATCTCGCAGGAGGGCTTTGCCGGGTTCGGTGACGCAATGGACGCGACCGGCAGCGGCGTTCGCCGAGTGGTGAGCCATGTAAGCTACCTCGTCAACATCGCCTCCCCCGACCGCGAGCTCTACGAGCGGTCGGTGCGAGTTCTGCGCGAGACGCTCGCCTTCTGCGGATCGATCGGCGTGAGCGCCGCGGTTCTGCACGTCGGCAGCCACCGGGGCGCGGGCTTCGGCACCAGGCTGGGCGCGATAAGTGACGCCATCAACAGTGCCCTGGCGGAGTCGCGGTCCGTCAAGCTTCTGCTGGAAAACAGTGCCGGGGCCGGCGATTCGGTGGGGTCGTCATTCGCGGAGCTGGCCACGATCATCGGCAAGGTGGACGAAGCGCACCGGATGGGCCTTTGTCTCGATACGCAGCACCTCTTCGCGGCCGGTTGCGACTATCGCGATGAACCGGCTGCGGCCGCGGCCCGCATAGCCGATGAGCTGCCCACGGGAATCGTGCAGGCGATCCACTTGAACGACTCCAAGGTGCAGCCAGGGTCGCACCTGGACCGGCACGAAAACCTCGGAGCCGGCAGTATCGGCATCGAGGCCCTTGCCGCACTCATCTGCGAGGAGCCTCTGGCCAAGGCGGACGTGATCCTGGAGACTCCGGGCGACGGCAACGGACCTCGGCGCGAGGATGTGGACTTGGCCAGGCGGATGGTCGGTTCGGCTTAGGCCTTGGTTCCGAAGGCCAGGGAGCACTGGCGCTTTTCCCGCGCGTGGAAGTCGAGCCTGAACCCATCGGGGCTGGCATACGCCAAGCGGACCTCGGCGATTTCACCGTCTTCGACTCCGTCGCGATATTCGGCGATCGCGAAGACCTCTGTGGAGGCGGCGCTGGGCATATCCGAGCGCCTCGCCACTTCTTCTATGGCTTCGAAGTAGGCGGCATTGTTGGTGTGCCCGAGGATGTCTATGTCGGTCACCCGGGGCTGCCATGGCAGCACCACGAAATCCTTCTCCTCGGAAAGCTCGAGTCTGGTGCCGACCCGCCGATTTTGAGCCGAAGGACCGAAGACCTCGTGGAAGCGGGAGGTGAGCGACTTTGGTGCCCGCGAGGAGGGGTCGGTTTGGACCCACAGGGAGGAGATCTCCACCCGCCCCACTTCTCCGAGCAGGGTGGTCCGCCTCTGGGCCCATGACCTCCCGGTGCCGGCGCAAAAAGTGGACACGGCAAGGGTCTCGCGATAGCGGGGCGCTCCGAAGAACCGGATGTGGGTGCGGCGAACGACCCACACCCCCTCGTCCTCGAGTCCGGAGTCCGCCAAGTCGGCGGCCGCGATGTCCTGAGCGATCCGCGCTGCTGCGTCGAAGCGCAGGATTCCGTCGCTGCCGCAGTCAGCGAGCCCGAGCGTCCTTTGATGGCGGTAAATCCTGCCGCCCGTAAAGGGAACCAGGGCAAGAGGGGAGTCGTCGGCGATTTCGAGGAGAGCTGGATGAACGATCATCGGCTCCCAGGCTAATTGAAGAGGCGGGCCGCCGTCGATGCGGCCCTATTGCGGGAACTTGGCCCGAAGCGCCTTCTTGTCGAACTTGCCGACGCTCGTTCTTGGCACCTGATCGATGATCTCGATCCTCTCCGGAAGCTGCCACTTGGCGAAGCCGCGCGCGGCGAGGTGCGCCCTCACAGCCTCGAGGGTGATCTCGCTGCCCGTCGCCGGGACTACGCAAGCGAGGGGCCGTTCCTGCCACTTGTCGTCAGGTATGGCCACCACGGCGGCCTCGACCACCCCCGGCATGCCCATCAGCGCGCCTTCGAGGTCTACCGAGGAGATCCATTCCCCACCGGACTTGATGAGGTCTTTGGTGCGGTCGGCGATCACGAAATAGCCGTCGGGCGAGCCGATCGCGACGTCCCCGGTCTTGAACCATCCGCCCTCGAAGGAGTCCGCGCCACGGCCGTGCAGGTAGGAGTCGATCACCCAAGGGCCCCTTACGTAAAGGTTGCCCATGGTCGCACCGTCCCAAGGAACCTCGTTGCCGTCGTCGTCGCGCAGGCTCACGTCGATCCCCGGGGCCGGAAGGCCGGCCTGGCTCCCGACGCGGTCCAGCAACTCGTCGGCCGAAAGCTTGAGCATCGAGTGCTTGGGCCGCGCCACGCTTGCCAATGGCGACGTCTCGGTCATTCCCCACGCCTGGGCAATGGAGATGCCGAGATCGCGCTGGTAGCGCTCTATCAGCGGCTTTGGCGGCTGCGAACCCCCGCTCACGATCTCGCGCAACATGGGTGGCCGGACGCCGCGGGAGCGCAGCTCCTCCTCGATGCTTATCCAGACGGTCGGCACACCTGCCGCCATGGTCACACCTTCGTCGAAGAGCAGATCCACGAAGGACTTGGGATCAAGGTGCGGATAGGCGAAGACGATCTTTGCCCCGGTGGCAATGGCGGCGTGCACGATACCCCAGGCGGAGGCGTGGAACATGGGCACGACCGGGAGCACGCAGTCCGACGCGCAGATGCTCATCCCGGAAGGAGAGGCGCAGTTGATCGCGTGCAGATAGGTGGACCGATGGGTGTAAACGGCTCCCTTGGGGCGCCCTGTGGTCCCGGAGGTGTAGCAGAGGCCGGCGGGGGTGTTCTCGTCTATCGCCCTCTCCGGGTACTGTCCGGGATTCCGTGCAAGCAGGGCCTCATAACCAAGCCGACCGTCGCCATCTTGGACCGCATCGCCCCCCATGACCACGATCGCCTTTACCGAAGGTATTTGATCCGCGATGCGCTCCAGCAGCGGCAGCAGGTCATGAGCCACGAAGATCGCCTCGTCCTGGGCGTCGTTGATTATGAACGACAGATCTTCCGGCGAAAGCCTGGCGTTGAGGGTGTGCAGGACGCGGCCCGTGCAGGGTATGGCGAAGTAGCACTCGAGATGCCGGTAGGTGTTGAACGAAAGCGTCGCGACCTTGGCCTCAGGAGACAGGTTCATACCATCAAGCACGTTCATCAGCGCGCGCGTCCGTTGCGCGAAGTCGGCAAAGGTGTAGCGATGCTTGGAACCGGGAGACTCCTCGGTGACGATTTCCACGTCGCCGAAGTGGCTGTCGGCGTGAGCCAGCAGTCGCCACGTGTTCAACTGCGCATCCATGATGGCCATCTGTTCCCCCGTTGCCACTCGCCAGATTCCTCGACAGGTGTCACCTGCCCGGCTACAAGTTTCGCTTAGCGGCGAGTGCTTTTGGGGGCGCTTTGGCGAATTGTCGCCGGCGCGTCCGGTTCAGTCGGCCATGAGCCAGCGGAAGCCGGCCAGGTGCCGCGGATCGGATTCGTACAAGCGCTCCGGATGCCATTGGATCCCGAGCAGGCCATCGCCTTCGACGGCTTCGATGACGCCGTCCGGCGAGTGCGCAACCGCGCGAAGCCCGTCGGCCAGGCGGTCGATTCCCTGATGGTGAATCGTGTTGACCTCGGTGGCCCCCTCCATCAGCCCGGCAAGCTCCGAACCGGGTTCGAAGATCACGCTGTGGCAGGTTTCGTACTCACGGTCGAGCCTTTGGTGTTGCTCAAAGCCGGCTGCGACCAGATCCTGGTACAGGGTGCCGCCCATGGAGACGTTCAGGATCTGCATTCCGCGGCAGATTGCAAGGACTTTTTTTCCTTGTCGGCGGGCCTCGTCTATCATTGCCGCCTCGAAGAAGTCCCGGACCGGTTCGGTCGCCTCCAACTCGGGCTGGGGAACCTGTCCGTATTGGGCAGGTTCGACATCCCAACCGCCGGAGACCAGGAGCCCGTCAACCTCCGAGACGAATTCCTTGACCAGCGCGTCGAGAGTGAGGTCCGAATGATGCGACAACGTGGGTGTGGCGGTGACGCTTACATACATCATCGGTATGCCGCCAAGCTCCAAAATCGCGCCTGGGTAGCCCATATGCAGGGAATACTTGTGGTCGACCGCAAGTCCGAAGGTAATGCCGATCCTCTTCAAGATTCCTCCCCGTCGGCGCCGCAAAGCCGGCGCGCACGCCTGGCCCAAGTCGCACCCCAGAGGCCGGTCCGTGCCTTGGGCCTACACGCGCCGGCCAGCACCAATACTCGGCGCCTCCGAAGTCTGTATTGAGCGCTGCCGCTCCGGTGCTCGGCAAGCGCACCGTGGGCCCGGCTTCTTCGGAAAGCGTCCGGCAGGTTGTAGCCATAACCATGTTACAACGCTTTCACGCTTAGTGGGGATGGTAAATGTCCTTACGTGGGGCGGGGTAATCCGGCTCGTGGTCCCGCTGTTGCCCAGGGTACTCCGCGTCGGAGTGCTTCAAGAAGCGCTGCGGTGCGGGAGAGTCCATTCCCATGTGGGAATATGTTTGGCACCGAGCGCGACCGCGCGCGAAAGACGGGGGTATACATGATCGACGACAGCGCGCCGACGACGGTTGCCACCTCGCTGCACCGGATGCGCTCCAGCCTCTCCAAGGCCGAGCTCAAGGTCGCCGAGGTGCTCCTTTCGAACTACCCGGTGGCGGGCCTGGGCAACATATCGAGCATCGCCCGGTCGGCCGGTGTCTCCGAGCCGACAATCACCCGCCTGGTCACCAAGCTGGGTTTTGACGGCTTCGCGTCCTTCAAGTCTGCTCTGCAAAGAGAGCTGCAGGAACGCCTTCTGCCGCCTACGGAGATACAGCCTCTCTCCTTGGAGTCATCGGGGCTGATGGATATGGCCAACACCATGACTGAAGGGATGATGCGCTCCCTGGCCTCGGTGGATCAGGCCGAGTTTGCCAAGGCGGTGCGGCTGCTCGCGGATCCCAAGCGACGGGTCTTCGTGATCGGGGGGAGAATCTCCTCCGCCCTCGCCAAGCACTTGGCCTGGTCGCTGCAGGTGCTGCGGCCGAACGTCCTCTACGTCAGCGAGGGCATCGCCGAGCGGATCAACGCCCTCCTCGACGCGGGGAAAGGGGACGTGGTGGTGGCGTTCGACTTCCGTCGCTATCAAGCCGATACGGTCACCTTCGTCAGGATGGCGTCTCAGCAAGGTTCGACCGCGATCGTCCTGACCGATCCGTACCTGTCGCCGGCCGCGGGGCACGCGGAGATTGTCTTTCACGCCTCGATCGGCGGGCCGTCCCAGTTCTCCAGCATGGTGCCAACCATCGCAATCGTCGAGGCGATGATCACGTTGGTTACAGCCGAACTGGGTCAGCGGGGGCGTGCGCGGATGCAAAGATACGTGGAGAACTCCGAGGCCTTCGGGCAACTGTGACGGCTGTACCGATCAAGGCTGTCGCGCGTCGTACTCGGCGGCGGTGATGTTCGATGATTGCTCGTTCTTTGACGAGTCGAAGACTGAGACGAAGCAGTAGCGATCGCCTCGGACGACGGTCTCGCGCTTTTCCAGTTTCTCGCCGCCGTAGTAGGTGGTCCGCTGGATGCGCATGCCGGCAGTCGGCTCGTTGCAGTTGAGCAGACTTGCCTCCTCTGCCGAAAGGATCACCGGGGTAAGGCGCTCCTCGCCCGTCGTCGGCACGATTCCGGCGCGCCGCTCCAGTTCGTCGTAGAGGCCGGTGTGTTCAAAGTTCGCTTCTGCGAGAGCCGCCGCGAACTTCATCGGCATCACGAGGCGGTCGATGGCAACCGCCTCGCCATCGGCGTACCGGATTCGTTCCAGGTGGAAGAAGAGATGGTCCTCCGGAACCCCGAACTCGCGCGCCAGGGCGCCGTCATGCTTGGTTCCCTGGGCCAGGATCTTCGAGCCTTGAACATGCCCCATCTTCTCGAGTTCGCGATAGAGGGAGTAGACAGTTCCCAGCTGCTGGTAGAAGCGCTTGTCGGTGAGGTTGGTTCCTCGACCCCGGCGCCGCACCACTACGCCGTCCTGCTCGAGACGGCGAACGGCTTCGCGCACGGTCTGGCGGGAGACCTGATACTGCTCGATCATTTCCTTATCGGTCGGGAATCGCTCTGCGAACTCGCCGGCGTTTATCCGCTCTCGCAGATCCTCTAGAAGCTGTGCCCACAGCGGAAGCGGGCTTGAGCGATCCAATCTCACTCCTTGGCCGGGCTGGGATATGACCAAATCAGTAGGAGATCTTATCCCAGCCAGCAGGAAAAGCCCGGTGCGTGCGCCCGGGAGCCGGACGACTTGCCTACAGGCCCATTAGGCGCGCGGCGTTCGAGTACAAAACCCCACGCATCCAGTCGTCGCCAAGTCCCAATTCCGCCAGGGATGCGATTTGAACCGAGTACCGGTATGGGATGTTCGGGAAGTCGCTGCCGAGCAGTATTCGATCGCCGAGCTCGACCAGGCGCGGGATGAGCCTGCGCGGAAAGGGGGCCTGGCTTTCGGTGAAGGGCGTGAAGGTCATCGTCGTGTCGAGATGGACCTTCGGGTGGCGCTCGGCGAGGTCTAGGAACTCCTCGTAGTCGGGGTTGCCCAGGTGGGCCACGATCATCGCCAGCCCCGGATTGGCGGCCAGCACCTCGCTGATTGGCCCAACACCGGTATAGGCGCCAGGAGTTGGCCCGGATCCGCAGTGAGTCACCACCGGGATGCCCGCCTCGGCGAGCATGCCCCAGACGGGCTTGAGCCGGGCATCGCGCGGATCGTATGCCCCGACTTGGATGTGCGCCTTGAATAGCTGCGCTCCCCGCTCGATCGCATCGCGCACGTAGCGTTCCGCCGAGGGTTCGGGGTAGAACGTTGCGCACCGGAAGCTTTTGGGATGTGTCTCCGCGAAGCCCGCGCTCCATTGGTTGAGCCATTCTGCCATGCCGGGCTTGTGAGGGTAGTTGAGGGCGCCGTGGCGGAGGACTCCGAAAGATTCCAGCAGCTCCAAGCGGTCTTCTTCGGGAAGCCTGTAGGCAACGGGCCAGCTTGAACCGATCAGGGGCCCGGCGCTCTCGAAGTAGGCCCAAACCTTGCGCATCACGTTGTCCGGCATGAAGTGGACGTGAATATCGATCAAACCCGGCAGTCCAAGTGATCGGGCGTATTCGGCCACCTTGCCGTCATCGAAGCCCACGCCGTCAGTGATGCCCAAGACCTCACTCCTCCCTCTGTTCGGTTGCCTCTTGGGGGATTCGGCCTCGAAGCCGCCCTTGTGCAATTGCCTGTGTCGCCCCGGTCGCTGCTATGCCCGGGATCCACCGGTCGGCCCAATGGGCGGCTCGGCGCTGTGGCCGGCTTGCCAGTCAGCTCGGCCGAGCCCGATTCGCGCATGGCTGCTCGAATCTCCGAAAACACCGGTGGCCGTCGGCGCCTTGGGCCCTGCGGTCGGATCCCCGTCTGAGGCGGAGGCTCGCACAAGTGACCATGTTACGCATTGGAGTGGTATTGCGCCCGTTGATCCCGCGCGCTGCCCAAGCGACCGAGGAGGCAACGCCGTCCGATGACGACAACGGAAGACGGGGATCTAAGACCTTGCGCGGCTCGCGCGTCGGGATCCGGCGCGGGGCGCCTGCCAGGCGTGGGGACCTGGGTGCTCAACCGGCTTTCAGGACTGTCCGGAGGCGCCAACCGACTCGAGAAGGTATTCGATCTCTGGGTTTTCCTTTGCCCGGTAGAGAGCCTCGTCGGCGCGCGCCAGGAGCTCCTGAGCGTTCGCAGTTCCCGGATAAGCGATCACGGCGCCGCAACTGAGGGCTGAGTTGGTTCTCACGCTTCGCATCAGCCTGTCGATCAGAGGGCCCCCATCCGCGGGATGCTTGAGCAGGGCAAGCACCACGAACTCGTCACCACCCCAGCGAACCACCAGGTCGTAGGGGCGCAGCGCCGCACGCAGTGCCTTGCCCGTCTCCACCAGCACCCGATCTCCCACGCTGTGCCCGTAAAGGTCGTTTATCTGCTTGAAGTCGTTGAGGTCGAAGATTGCGATCACGAACGAGGATCCGCTGCGCCTGGCGCGGGCCATCTCCCTTTCGAAGGCCACTTCCCAACCCTTGCGGTTGGGGATGCCGGTGAGGCTGTCGGTTACGGCTTGCTTGCGCAGTTGATAGCTCAGATACCCGACTGCTCCCGAGGTGACAAGCACTGTCGCCAGGGTCAGTACCCAGTCCGCGAGGGGGGCGCTCGGCTTCTGGCCGAACACCAGTGCCAGCGTATAGCAGGTCGCGATGAACCCGATGTGTGCGATCGCCTCGACCGTCGACAGGAAGGCGAAGACATAGACCGCGATCCAGGCGTAGAGCATGCAGGCAAGGATGGCCGGATCCATCCCATGGCCGGTAGCCACCTGAAGCGTGATCGCGAAGGTGCCCACTGCCATGATCGTGTTCGCCCCGACGCGGCCGATCTTGTCGGCCTTGAAGGTCAGGAAGATGCCGCCTGCGCTGAGCAGGCCGTTCGTCACCAGATTCAGGCCGTACTGGCTGGCGTGTGGCAGGAGCAGGGTGACTACAAGACCCAGCAGTGAACCCGTCAGGCATAGGCTGGCGGCCCACATTCCCATCGAGCCCGTCGAAAGCGGAAGTGCGGTCGGGGCGTCGAAAAGCCAGCGCGTTACCCCGCCACGCATCAGCCAACGTCGTAGTGCTCGGTCGGTCATAACTGAGAAACCCGCTTCCACCTGAGGGCAGGGCCGGCGGCTCGGAAGAGCCTCCCGGCAGGCGTTCAATCGGACGCTCCTTGTGCTGCCCTCTAGACTCCAAATCTCACGTTCCCCTGAAATTTCGGCGGTCGTGCCAGCAATCTTGAGCTTCGCGCCGCATTTTGTGACACCAGTGTCATTGGCAATAGGTTCGGTGAGCAGCCGCTTGGCCGGCTGAATGGAGAGGCGGCGTTCCATTGGCGCCTGGATTTTCGGAGCGGTCTTGAAGGCAAAATGGGCTGGACGTTCTGTCGCGATTCCCGTTGCTCTCGTCCTCGATTCGCTTGTCGGCGGGGATTTGGCGCGAGAGGCGACGGCCCGGGGGTACGAGCGTTTCCTCGGCTTTGCCGAGGAGATCCTCTGGACCGACACCTATTACGGCGGCCTAAGGTTCGTGTTCGCCGGCGGTCTGCTGCCGCTTCTTGCAGGCAAGATCGCGCGAGCCGTTCTCGGCGATCTCGGGTCCGAGATCGCGGTGGGCGCCGCCTGCGTCGGGCTGCAGTCCATGCGCGAGCAGGCACTCGCGTCGGCGGCTGCAATCGAATTGGCGGCCGCCGAGGCTCCAGGTGCCCCGGGTGATGAAGCGCCCGTCCGGGCGGCGGTCGAGGCCATCGCCACGAGCTTCGCCAAGGATGTATGCGGCCCGCTCCTCTACCTGAACGCGGCGGGAGTCGACGGGCTGCTCGCCTATCGAGCGGCGGTCGCCATCAGCGCCACAGCCGCCGTCCCCGGTCCGGCGACGGCGCGCTTCGGGAACTTCCCCGGCCGTCTTGGCGCCGTGTTCGGCTGGCTTCCGTCCCGGGTGGGCGCGCTTGCCGTATGCGCTGCCGCTCAGGGCCCCACCTACACCCTCTACACGCGGGCTCGCCGGAGCGCCGTCGGCCATTCCACGCCAAACATCGCAATCACGCAGGCCGCTTTCTCTCAGGCCCTGGAAATCGGAGTCGGTCCGGACGATCTTCGTGGGCAGAGGCAGGCGGAGGGTCTCCGCGAGCCTCAGGTGGCTTCGGGACCCGCCGACATCAGGAGCGCACTGGCATTGGCCGAGCGCGCGGCGGTGCTGCTCGCCCTTTTGCTTATGGTCGCCGACGCCTTCATGTGGCTTTTTCAGCGGCGCCGGAAGCGCGCCGCCGGCAGGCACCGATCGATGCGGCGAGGGCGGCCTTCCTGATCGCGGCACCTCGCTCGTGCTCGGGGTCCATCACCTACTCCCGGCGACCCTCGTTCCTTCCGCACCGCACCTGGCGCTGCCGCCAGGGTGGTCAGTGGCGTCGTGGATCGAGCCGCTAGCCTGATCGAAATCCGTTCGGGGACAAGTCCCAAGGGGGTCGAATGCCGCTGAAGGCCCTGCAAAGATCGTTGCGCCTGCTAGGTGCAGTACTAGGGGTCGCCGCGCTTCTCGCGTTCGTCTCCCCACTCCGCGCCTACCCGCACCGACAGCTGTCAGGGACCCGGCTGGTCTCGACGACCACCACCTACAATCCGCCTTACAACATTCCGCCCGCCAAGCCATGGGGGTCCGCTTGCGGTTCAGGTGGCTACAACGAGTCCGGCTCCTGCGTCTCGGTGATCCTTTACGACATCAACCAGGCCAGAGCGCAGGAGTCGTTGCCGGCGATGGTCCTGCCCGTGAACTTCTCGCTATTGACCGGTGCGGAGCAGATGTTCGTACTGATGAATCTCGAGCGCACGGCAAGAGGTCTCGCCCCTCTTACCGGCATGACCCCCTCGCTTAATTCCTATGCGGAGACGGGCGCCGCGCAGGGGAGCGACTCAGTCGCCCCGGGCTACAGCTACAGCTCCTCGATCTGGGCCGGCAACGAGGTGAACCCGCTGGCCGCCATGTACGACTGGATGTACTACGACGGCCTCAATCCCGACGGGACCTCGATCAACGTGAGCTGCTCGACATCCAACACGAGCGGTTGCTGGCAACACCGGGACATCATCCTCTACCAGAGCGCCTCCAACCTCGATGCCGGGGGCGCTGTTGCCCTCAACGCGGCCGGCTACTTCGCTTCCTACTGTGCGGTCATCGTCGCGGACACTCAGCTGCCCGCCTCCGGCTATGTCTTCACCTGGAATCAGGAGCTCTCCGACTTCCTCACCAGCTCCGGCAACGCCGCCTTCTACGGCTCGATGAGTGGTTATCAGCTCAACCAGCCGGTCGTGGGCATGGCCTCGACGCCCAATGGGCAGGGCTATTGGCTGGTGGCCAAAGACGGAGGCATCTTCTCCTTTGGCAACGCAGCTTTCTACGGCTCCATGGGCGGGACCAAGCTCAACCAGCCGATCGTTGGGATGGCCTCCGACCCCGCCACCGGTGGTTACTGGATGGTCGCCGCCGACGGCGGAGTCTTCTCCTTCAACGCCCCGTTCTTCGGCTCCATGGGCGGGACCAAGCTCAACCAGCCGGTCGTGGGCATGGCCTCGACGCCCAATGGGCAGGGCTATTGGCTGGTGGCCAAAGACGGAGGCATCTTCACCTTCGGGAACGCCGGCTTTTACGGCAGCACCGGAGCTGCCCAGCTTCCGGCGCCGGTGGTGGCCATCCAAAGGACGCCTGACGGCGGTGGCTACTGGTACGCCGGCTCCGACGGAGCCGTGTACGCCTTTTGATGCCCCGGAGCGTCGCACCCCCGTCGTAGGATGAGTCCACGCGGCCGGGAAGCGGCGTCTTGAGGGGTGAGGGTTGGCTTCTGAGTCCAGCGATGCGCGGGTGGAAGGAGTGGACCCGGGCCTAAGGGCGCTCGCGTCCGCAGTTGCGGAACTGAAGGGCGCCGCGCCCGCAACCCCGGTCACGGTGGTCGTGCCGTCGCTCGCCGCCGGAAGCGTGCTGCGCCGCCGACTCACCAAGGCGGCCGGATCCCTGCTGCTGGTCGAATTCATCACGCCCCTCAATCTTGCGAGACGAGTCGCCGAGAGCCTCCTTCCCGAGGACGCCTGGCGCCCGGCCACCGGCTTCGAGCTGGAATCGTTGATCCGAAGCGAGCTGGGCCGAATCCTGGCGGAGTGGCCTGCCGAGGCCGAAGGGCCGCCTCCGCGCATGGACGCGAACCTCGTCACCGCGCTTGCCCGCTCCATCTTCGAACTCGCTGCCGCGCCCGACGACCGCTGGACGAGCATGCGTCCTCTCGACGGGCGCTCTCGCCTGGCCTTTCGCGTGGCCTCGGGCGTGCGGCGCCAGGCCGCGGCTCGAGGGGTCGGGCTGGAGACCGAGACGCTGTCGGCCGCACTGCGAGGACTCGAATCAGCGGGCGCGGCTGAACGTGTCGCAAAGATTGGGGCGGTCGTCCTGTTCAATTTGGTCAACCTTCCCCCCGTGGCCGAGGCCTTCTTTAGGAAGCTCGGGGGAATGGTGCCAATAAGGACTATTGAGCTCGAGGTCGGGATTCCGGAGTTGGACCGGCGCGCTCGCTCGCGCTGGGATCTGGCCGATTCGATCGTGACGCGTCCGGCCGGCTGGCCCGAGCTCACGGTCGTCGATTGCCCCGACCGCCCGAGCGAGGTCGAGGTGGCCCTGGGTGAGGTTCTTGCGGCGGCCGAGCGTGGGCTGGCCTTGGACGAGATCGCGATCCTCGTCTCCGACGAGGGCGAATACGTCGACCGCCTTCTGAGGGCCTTTGCGGACGCATTGATCCCCGTGAACGCAACCCGTGCGAGATCCAAGGTGCGGGACAGAGCCGTACTTGTGCTCGCCGGCGCCCTCGCCTTCGCTCGTTCAGGCCTGCGGACAGACCTGGTGGAGTTGGCTTCGCTGGTGGAGTTGGGCAACTCGCGCCTTGGTCTCGAATCGGCTCGTGTCGAGGAGCTGACCAAAGCCGCCGACCTGACCGGGAACCTGTTCACGTGGGCCGCGGCGGTAATGGGAGAGGGAGACGACGAGGGATCAGCTCTTCTCGGAGAGCTGAGGCGGCGTTCCGACCGTGGCGATCTGCGCCGGCTCGCCTCCTATCTCGTTGGGCTGCGTGAGAGCGCCTCCAACCTGGAGGAGGCCTTGGCGGGCCAGAGTTGGGAGAGTGTCGCATTCGCCGCTCGCAGGTTCTACGGAGAGTTGAAGCGTGATCTGCCACTTCTCTTCTCCGAGGATGGGCATGAGGACCACTCCTCTGCGCTGGTGAATTCTCTTCGCACGCTGCGCGTTCTCGACGGTCTGGGCGAGATGCCCAGTGAAGAGGCGCTTTTCATGGCGCTCGACCTTCTGGCCGAGCCGCCCTCGGCGTCCAAGCCCGAGCCGGCCGGGGTCCGCATCGCCGCCATCGACGCCTTCCTGCCCGCCACATACCGGCTGGTTGTCGTGCTGGGCATGGACGAGCAGTCGTATCCGCGCCGGCCGGCGCGCGGGCTGCTTTCGGAGAGCGCGCGCCTGATGGCCGGACTCCAATCGCTTGCGGATCGCGAGGCCTTCTCGGAATGGATCTTCCATGCCCAGCTGCGGATGGCGTCGCGCGCAATCCTGTGCCGGCCGCGTTCGGCGAGCCGCCGCGCGGAGTCTTTGTTCGCCTCTCCTTGGATTCAGCGCGCCAAGAGGCTGTGTGAGGGTGCGGGCGTTGCCACGAGTAGCCGCTCGATCTCCTCTCGCAGCGCGTTTCTCGCCGAATCGGCCGGGGCGACGGGCACTCTCTCCGATCTCGGAAGGGCGCTCGCCATTGCCAGGCCCGAGATGCCCGGAGCGGCCCTGGACGAAGGGCGGCGGCTGCGATCCCTGCCGAGGCTGCGATCCCGCTCTCCCCTGGAGCAGGTGCGCGCGGCGGGAACGGTACCGATTCAGCGGGGTGCACCGCAC
>JAKAEN010000250.1 GCA_021818355.1 Actinomycetes bacterium
ACTGAGCGCCCCCGAAATCCTCGGCGCCCAGCTGCAGCAATTGCAGGTTTGTGCCGGTGGCGCCGTCGAAGATTACGACGCGCTCCTTGATAAGGTCCAGGTAGTCGCTCATTTCACTCTCCAAAGAGGCTTTTCTACAAGGCTAGCGGCGGTGCAAAAGCGTCGATGGCGACCCGTTGCTGTAGCTTGATGGCGTGAAGATCTACACCAAAAAGGGCGACGACGGAACCACAGGCCTTCTTTATGGAGGAAGGGTCCACAAGGACTCCTACCAGATCGAGCTGAACGGCGCCGTCGATGAAGCGCAGGCCCACCTTGGCCTTGCCCGCTCCCTCGGGGAGCGTGGTTCGGAGCTGGACGAGATCGTCATCTCCCTGGAAGCCGACCTCTGGGTTCTGATGGCCGAGGTCGCGACCGGCGAAGACTCCAGATCCAAGCTGCAGCCGGGCAAGACGCTGGTGACTGCGGAGATGGTCTCCCGGCTCGAAAGCCTGATAGACGAGGCCATGGAGCGCTTTGAGATGCCCAAGGCATTCGTGGTTCCGGGCTCGAATCCCCTCTCCGCCTCCCTCGACGTGGCCAGGACCGTCGTCAGGAGGGCCGAGCGCCTCGGTCTGGCCTTCATGCGCATATACCCGGACTCGAGTGTCGGGCCTTATCTCAACCGCCTGTCGGATCTGTGCTGGGCTCTTGCTCGCTGGCAGGAGGGCGAGCATCTGCTCGCCAAGGAGGTTCGTGGAGGCGGCGGCGCTAAGTTGAGCGAGGAAAGCTAGCGCAGAGCCGGGGCCGTCCTCGGCGGTACGAGACAGGAGCCAGTTGGCATGCCCGAGATCGAATTCATCACAAGTTCGGTCGCCGATCCGGCGGCCGCGGTGAAGGTGGAGCTGGTGGAGGAGGGTGCCCTGCGCTCGCCCCTGGCCTCACTCGAGGGGGCCTCGTTGGAAGACTTCGCCGCCGCCGGGCTCGGGTTCAACGCCAAGGCCGCCACCACACTGCTGATTCCATTGGCAGGATCGGCTCCGGTCATTGCGGTGGGCATGGCCGCCGGGACAGAGGATGCCGACGAGCTGCGCAAGGTTGGCGCCGCGGTGGCCCGTGCGGCCAAGGGCTTCGAAAGCGCATCCATCGTCATCCCCTCCTACCTGGAAAACCTGGGCCCCATGTCGCTTCGGTACCTCACCGAGGGGATCGTTCTGGCCAGCTATGGCTTCGACAAGTACCACACCGATCCGGAGGCGCTGGCTTCGGCATCCAAGCTTGCCCGGGTGACCTATGTGGTCACCGCACCCGAGGCCATTGGCGCCACCGAAGAGATTGCGCGCGGAGTGGCTGTCGCCGGGGCTACCTGCCTGGCGCGTGACCTGGTCAACGAACCCGCTTCGGCAATGACGCCAACGGTCTTCGCCGCCCGTGCCGCCGAGCTTGTTTCGGCTCATCCAGAGCTCTCGATAGAGGTTTGGGATGAGGCGCGCATCCAGGCAGAGCGTCTGGGTGGCCTGATGGGAGTGGCGCGCGGCTCAACCCAGCCGCCGCGCATGGTGAAGCTGACCTACACACCCAAGGCCCCGGTTGAGAAGACCGTGGCGCTGGTCGGAAAGGGAATCACCTTCGACTCGGGGGGCCTTAGCCTCAAGCCCGCCGACGGTATGACGACTATGAAGACCGACATGGGTGGAGCCGCCGCGGTTCTCGCCTCCATGCTCGCACTCCCCGGCCTCGAGGTGCCGGTAAAGGTGATCGGTTTCATGATGCTCACCGAGAACATGCCCGGAGGCTCCGCGACCAAGCCGGGCGACGTCCTCGTTACGCGTGCGGGCAAGACGATCGAGGTCTTGAACACCGATGCCGAAGGGCGGCTGGTGCTCGCCGACGGTCTCGCCTTGGCGACCGAGGAGTCCCCCGACTACATCGTCGACATCGCGACCCTGACCGGCGCCTGCGTGGTGGCGTTGGGTCGCGAGATTGCAGGCGTGTTCACCAATAGCCAGGAGCTGGTCACCGACCTCGGCTTCGCGGGTGACGTCGCGGGTGAGCAGCTTTGGCAGCTCCCCTTGCCCGATCGCTACCGCAAGCACATCCGCTCCGAAGTGGCGGACATGAAGAACATGGGCGAGGCGGGCCAGGCCGGGGCGATCGCCGGGGCAATGCTTCTGGCGCAGTTCGTGGGGAACATCCCGTGGGCCCATCTCGACATCGCCGGCCCGTCGCGCTCTTCGAGCGCGGACGGGTACCTGCCGGTGGGCGGGACCGGTTTCGGGGCTCGTTTGCTCTGCTACTTCCTCGAGGAGTTTGGCGACTAGTAGGTTCGCATGCGGCCCGGATCGATCTTGAGCGCATAGGGCGGGCGGAGCAGCCCCCTGGAGGTCGAGGTTAACGGGCGGCCGGGAGGCACCGCTCAGCATTCCCTGCGCCACCGAGCGCCGGGAATACGCCCCCCGCCTTGTCGGATGTGGGGCGGATTCCCGGAGCCCGGTGGCGCGATGCTCTCTCCGATATCAGAGGGTCATCGGCTGGCGCACTCAGCGTGGCCAAACCAGCTGGAGCGCCTCAGCTGCCACCTGAGCGTTGATCTTCCAGCGCAGGAGCGCCTCGACTGCTTCGCTCTCACCTGCCTGCGTGTCGACCATCGAGACGGCGAGCTGTACGCTTCGCCTGCGCAGCCCCATCCCGGTGTCCGGCGCGAATCCGTTCAACAGCTGCTCGTGCAGCAGGCGGAGCTCCTCGGGGAGGCGTGCGAGTTGACGCTGACTCAAGGGGGGCAGCGACCTCCTGACCGTAAGCACGCCATTGGGCAGGAGGCGAGCCATGTCGAACTGGATGCAGCGGTTGAGCGTGCGGGTGATCGAGTTGCCAAACCCTTTGGGCGAACCCAGTCCTATCTCGCAGCTCATGTCCTTCAGCGAAAGCTCCTGGGCTTCGCCTTCCAGGTCGAACCGGTAGGCGAGCCGCCGTAGAAGAAATATGCAGCTAGGACCGAGGATGGGCAGCCAGAAGTGTTCGACGTAGGTGGAGCGGGGATCGAAGCCGAGCGACTCCACCATGGGATCGATCCAGGGCTTGACCTGGATCGATCCCAGCTCCTCTATCTCTCCCTCGAAGCCGCCTGCCGTCCTGCGCGTTGCTGCTGCAGGGTGGTCTCCCGAGGCGCCCCCGTCTGCCGCGATCTGGGTGAGATATTCCATCTCTCTCCTTTCGTGAATTGGATGAGATGAATATATAGCTAAACGCGACTAGAAAACATGACAGGAAATGAAAAACAACGAAGTGATTTGATGGCTAGAAGCGGTTGTACCTGATGACGGCGTCGGCGGGGAGGCGGCCGCGCCTTACAGCCGACGGGGAAGTGGCCGGTGAGCCGGGATTGCCAATGGCTATGGCGCCTATCGGCTCGAGTCCGGCCGGGATGCCGAAGGCGCTCTTCATGGCCGAGACCCCAAGCGGGAGTCCGAAGAAGAGGCAGCCGAGGCCCGCGTCGATCGCGGCCAACTGGACCAGCATCGCGGCAAAAGCCGCGTCAACTGTCCAGTATGGGGCGGCGAAGTCTTCGGGCGCGTCGATTCCCGCGTAGCTCTTGTCTTGGGCCTGGTAACGGCTCAGGTATGCCTCACGATTCTGCAAGGGCACCATGACACAAGGCGCGTTTGCAAGGCCTGCTCGGGAGGGGGCCGCCAGCCACTCCGGGGAGGCGATCGCCGCCCAGAAGAGCTCGAGTGATTCCGGTTCGCTCAGGACCAGCAGGCGGGTGCCCTGTGTGAATCCGGCGGATGGAGCGCGCAGGGCTGCTTCCGCGATCCGGGCGACCGTCTCGGGCGGCAACGGATCGGGCAGGAAGTGCCGATGCATGCGCCGCGCTTTCAGTAGTCTGGAGAACTCCATGTATCACCTCGTTCGACCCGCTTGGAGCCTTGCAGGTCCAGGCTAGGTACTCGAGGCGAGCCCTGGCATGGGCCGCGGCGGGTTGGGTCCGCCGCCAGGAATGTTGACCAAACGA
>JAKAEN010000251.1 GCA_021818355.1 Actinomycetes bacterium
GTTTAAGTGCGGAATCACCATCGCGTTGATGCCGATCGCCGATAGCACGTCCAGACCATCGCGGAGTTGAACGGGTTCGCCAACCTTGTAGATCTCATAGACCGGGATCGTGTGCCGGCCGAGTGTGAGGACCGCGGCGGACGAGAACGCGACCACGCCGCCCGAGGTCAACTTCTCCGACAGTATGGATGCCAAAGGCAGTTCCGACCATTGGCGCAGCGCGTAGGTCGGGCTGCCCGGGCCCGCAAAGACATAATCCGCGTCGCGGAGTTGGTTGGAAAAGGTCTCGAGCTGAAGCGACGAGGCGGTCGAGGCATCTCGCATCGAGGCGAGGCCGACGTCAACTCCGATCGAGGTCTTGAAATAGTCGATTGCCTTCTGGGAGATGTCGTCGGCGTTGCCCTGGAAACCAAAGGCAGTGTCCAAGAGCACGGCCTTGGCCCCCTTGGGCAGCGCGGCAAAGATTTCCCGATGGGACTTGACCATGGTCGGGCTCGTCTCCCCGGAACCCATGAGCATGAGGATTCTTGGCATGATCAAGCGGCCTCCCCGATTCCGCTCTCGAATTCGAGAAGAAGGTCCGCGACGCGCTCGGGATACTGGGCATGCAGGTCGTGGTCGCCATCGACGAAGATTTCGGTGCGTAGTCCGGTCGCTTTCACAAGCGCGTCGAGCCGTTCGCGCCGTTCACCCGATTCGACCTGTTCATGCTTCATCGCAAGAAGCGCCAACACCGGCACATTCAGCCTGGACAGGACTTCGCCCGGCGAGTACTCGTACAGCTCGTGCAGGATCTGCATGTGCTGCGCTCGGCCGAGCTTGGCCCGTGCGGTCCCATCCGCGAGCTCTTCGAGATTGCCGAGGGTGGCACGCAGGGCCTCCTCGCCCCAGTCCTTGTGTGCGGAGCGGATGTGGCCCGCAAGTTCGGAGTATGAAAAGTGCGATAGTTCGGGCGGAGCCAGCACCGAGGCGCATTCGTCCCACGTCTTGAAGTGCTCTTTCAGGTCGAAGACGCCACCATCCACCAATACGACTCCGGCGACGCGCTCGGGGTGCGCAAGAGCGAGCAGCGCCACGACTGCCGCTCCCCAGGACTGCCCGACGGCGATGCATGGACGCGGCTCTTGCGGGCCGGTTGCCAGTGAAACCACTTTGGCGAGGTCCTCGACCAGCTGTGGGTGGGTGAAGCCCCAGTCGGGCTTGGAGCTGAGTCCGTGCCCCCGCTGATCGACCGCCAGGCTAGATCGGCCCGCGTTGAGCAGCTGATCGCCGACGCCGTCCCAAAGCAGCGCATTTGAGGCCAGTCCGTGAACGAGCAGGAAGTCGGGCGGCATCTCGCCGCGCACGATCCCCGAGATCGCCACCCCGTTCCCAACGTCGAAAAGCTGTCGTTTCACTGTGGAGAAAACAATTGCGTCGACCGAGGCATTCCGGAACAGTCCCTCCCTGGTTATCTCGTAGCGGCAATTTGGCTTAGAAGCCGGGCCACCGCCAGGCTCCGATCGAGCGGCCGTCGAAAGGGTGTGCCGTCGCGTACGCTTGCCGCGAACTCGCTTACCATCACGCCGTACGGGTTCGATGGGAGGGTCGATAGTGAGCTCTCCTCCCCATTTCGCTCGACCCGGATATCGGTGTCGGACGGTCCTGGTGTGAAGGGGTTCTCCATTTCCACTGCGCCAAGCGTCCCATGCGTTCGCAGCCGTTGTCTCTTCGGTGGCACAAATGAGGCACGGATGCTCGCTCCCAGTCCGCTGTCGAAGCTCAGCTCGACAGCTGTCTCCAGGTCGACGTCTCCGGCCAGCTTGCGCTCCACCCTATCGATCCGCGGGGTGGCACCGGCGAGCTCGAGGATCGGATCCAGGAGGTAAATGCCCACGTCAAGAAGTGCTCCTCCGCCCATCGACCTCTTCCAGCGATAGTTGTCACCCGTGGCCAACTCGAAGGTGAACTCCGCCTCGATCTCCTCAATCCGCCCGACCCCCCCATCCAGGATGTAAGAGCGAAATTTCCTGTCCCGCAGGTGGAACTGGGTCATGTAGGCCTCCCCCACCAGGACATGGTGGGCGGCGGCCATCTCGGCGATGGCGGATACCTCGCCGGCGTCCAACGCCAGGGGCTTCTCGCAAAGGGCGGGAACACCGGCTGCCACGGCCATGCTGACCACGGGAAGGTGAAGCGAGTTGGGAAGGGCGACGTAGACCGCGTCCACCTCGCCCGAGCCGATCAGTGAGGCGTAGTCGGCAAAGCGTTTGGCGCCGGCTCTTTCGGCGGGCAGTCCCGAGCCCCCCGACAGGGTGGCGTAGGCCGCGAGCTGCGAACCCGGATCGGCGATTATGGCCGGAATCACGGCTGCATTGGCCACAAACGAGGCCGCGCCGATGACGCCCCATCGCACGGTTTCGATGCTTTTGTTCTCAAAGCTTGGCGTGATGCTCACGGTTCTCGCTAAGACCTTGTGCCACCTCAAGGATCTCTATCACCGGTCGCACCGACTCAGGTGCGACTGCAAGCGGCTCGCCGTAGTGGAGATGGGAGGAGAGATTGGCGTGAAAGGCGAAGTCGGGCGTGCGCAGAGGCGGGATGCTGAGGGAGTGCGTACGCCCGTGACTCTCGTAGATGGTTGCCGACAGCTCCACCGGGGCCTCGGCGTGGTGGAACTCCCGCACCCGGTACCCGAACGGGAACTGCACTTCGGCCTGGTGCACGGGCGCATATCGGCCGGTGACCGTGCCTCTGGTCCCCTGCACATAGAACTTCGGCTTGCGTTCGCCGGCTACGTCGGACTGGACGAACGTGGCCTCGCGTCCGTCACCGAAGACCATCCTTATGCTGATCTGGTCGACGTTGGTGACGTCGTGCCAGACGCGCTTGTGGTCGGTGACGAAGATCTCGGTTGGGCGGTCCTGGTAGAGCTGGAGGATCCAGTCGATGTGGTGGGATCCCCAGTCGTAGGCCGCACCACCTGAGACCGATTCCTCGGAGTGCCACGCGCGGCACGGGTGCTCAAAGGATCCGACGAAGGTCTCTATGTTGAAGACCTCCCCCAGGACTCCATCCTCGATGAGCCGTGCCAACGCCAGGTAGTCGGCGTCGAACCGGCGGTTCTGGTGAACGGTCAGCACCCGCTCCCGCCGTCGCGCGACATCGATCAGCTCGTCGGCCTCGGCCACCGTCAGCGCCATGGGCTTCTCCAGCACCACGTGCTTGCCCGCCTCAAGGGCATCGCGCGCAAGTTGATAGTGGGTGTTGGGAGGAGTCGCGATGATCATCAGGTCCACCTCGGAGTCCCGAAACAGCTCCCCCGCGTCGGAGTAGGCGGTGATATTGGGATACTGGTCCAATGCGGATTCGCGCCTGGCCGGGCTCGGCTCGGCAATGGCGGCCAGGCGGAGGCCGGGAGTTGCCTCGCAGCCGGCTCCATGAAAATGTCCCATTCCGCCGTAGGGGCCGTATCCGACGACACCCACCGCGACCTCCCGGCCGGCGGCGAGGGGACCAAGGACGAGGCGGCGCGCGAAGCGGGCGAGTTCGGCGTCGGTCAGGAATGCCTTTGCCGATAATCCGATCAGGTGCGTGCCACTCCGGGAAAGTGCCACGCGACGGTCCTCGAAAGCCACCGAGATGACCGCCGACACCTCCAGTGCTTGTTCTCCGGCGTCGAGCTCCACCAGGCTGGAGCGCACGGCGAATTCGGCCGGGATTCCCAAGCTCGGTTCGGGTCTCACGAACCACTCCCCCTCGCCGAGGAACGTGGCTTTGATCTCTGCCGACGTGCCGACGAGCGGCGATAGATCTTTCGCGGAGGCCGGGACAAATGCCAGGACCGCGCTCAGGTCCCGCAGGGCATCCATTTCCTGTCGGGCAAGAGCGGTGGCATCGGCCACAACCACCAGGTCGGCCTGCGCAGCTCTGGCCGAAGATGAGTCGGCGAATACCTCGACGGCCCGCGCGCCTCGAAACGCGGCCTTCCACGAAGCCG
>JAKAEN010000252.1 GCA_021818355.1 Actinomycetes bacterium
GGAATGGCCCCGGGTGCGGGCGGCGCCGGATATTGGCTCTTTGCCGCCGACGGAGGAGTCTTCAGCTTCGGTGATGCGTCCTACCTCGGCTCCATGGGCGGCAAGACCTTGAACGCCCCGGTGATGGGCGGCGTCTCGGTGGGCGTCACCACCGCGGCGTAACCGGCTCCAAAGCCGGTCGTTTCAGATCGGCATAGGCGTTTGGCGGATCGGCCGGCCCCTGGCTGGAGCCGGCCGATCTTGTCTGCCGGCGCGGGCGGGACTGTCTCGATCGCCCGGCCCCGACGCGCCCTAACACGCTAAGGCTGTCCATTACCGAACTCCTTGCGTGGCTTTACCTTTCCCTGACTCTTGTTTCGTAGGTTGTAATACAACAAGCAAGCAAACGAGAGAAAAGCTAAAGGTGAATTGATGAGCTGGCTGGTTTTGAATCTGATCTTCGGTGTCTTTGCGACTCTGCTGATCCTTGGAATCCTCTCCGCCGGAATGCGCCTCGAGTACGGCAAGCGTTCCGAGCGCGGCAAGGTTGCCGTTCAGGTGGTCGAGACGAGCGCCACCGAGAGGGAGACGGACAAGGTCGCTGCTTAGCGGAAAACGTCGCAAAGAAGAGGAAAGCCGGCCCGCAAGGGCCGGCTTTCTGATTTTTGCGGGAGTTCACATAAGCAGTTTTGCTTTACCGAACTCCTTGTCCCCCTTTACCTTTCCCTGACCCTCGCTCCGTAGCTTGGATATCACAAGCAAGCAACACGAAAGCAAAAGGGAGAACGATGAGCTGGCTGGTTTTGAATCTGATCTTCGGTGTCTTTGCGACTCTGCTGATCCTTGGAATCCTCTCCGCCGGAATGCGCCTGGAGTACGGCAAGCGTTCCGAGCGCGGCAAGGTTGCCGTTCAGGTGGCCGAGGTCCGCGCGAGCGAACATGAGGCGTTCAAGGCGGCGGCTTAGCCGCCAAGCAGGCACTCGATGTTGGAGGCCGGTCCGCGAGGACCGGCCTTTCTTGCATGTTTAGGAATCCACAGGAGCGGCTCATCGTTTCCAAATGTGGGAAAGGTAACTTTCGCTTCGACAGCAGTTTGCCGGAGGAGGCCGTCAGTGCGCTGGATATTGCTCAATATGCCCTTCGCCCTTTTCGTAGTTTCCCTTGTGGGCGCCCTCGCGGCCATGTGGGTCGTGCAAGGGAGGCGCAGGGAGGCGGTGCCGGCGGCGGTCGTCTTCGCCGAGGAGAGATCCAGCTCGGCCCGGCGTTAGCCGGGCTCCCGGTCCTACCAGAGCAGCCGGTACCCGCCATCCAGGGGCAATACCGCCCCGGTAAGCATGGCGGAGCGCTCGCCCGCCAAGAAGGCGCACAGCTCCGCGATGTCCTCGGGCTCGACCAGGCGTCCAGCCGGAGTGAGAGCGGACGCGTCGCGCGAGAGGGTGTCGTAGTCGGGAAGCCGGGCCGCTCCACCCGCGCGCATAAGACCCGCTTCGATGGCGTTCACGCGAGTGGCGGGAGCCAGCTCCACGGCGAGATACCTTACCGCAGCCTCCATGGCCGCCTTGGCCATCCCGATCGCGGTGTAGGCGGGCACCGCTCGCGAGGCTCCGGTGGAGGAGATGGCGATCGCCGAGCGCGGCGAGAGGGTGCGGGTGGCTGCGGCCAGCGGAATGGCCGTGGCGCGCATGGTCCAGTTGAGATGATGCTCGCTTAGTTCGGCGGCGGGGCGCATCACTCCGGCGGCCGATGCCACCACCAGCACCTCCACCTCACCCAGCTTTGCCAGCAGGCCTTCGCAGAGGGCGGTGGCGTCGCCTTCCCGGTCCAGGCGGTGACGCACCGGCATGGCCTTTGCACCCCGCGACTCCACCGCCGAGGCCGCCGCCTCCGCCTCGCTCTCGTGGCGCAGGTATTGGATGGCCACGGAGTGGCCGTCCTCGGCCAGCCTGGCGGCGCAGGCCGCCCCCACACGGCTGGATCCCCCCAGGACTACCGCCCAGCTCATCCGACCTCAACCCCCGTCATCTCCCGCCCGGCCGGGCGGGCTTTCCCAGGGTGCTGCGCCATTTGCCGTCATGCGGTTGACGCGCCCCCCTGCTTCTGTTACCATACTCTGCAATCCGGTATATGCGCGTATTCGCAAATAGATGAATCGCCTTTATATCCGGATCGGCCTGGCATCGGGGGGTGCCGGTCACTTCAATCTGGGGGGATTGAAAATATGGACGACGTCGCGGCTTCGCGCGTTCTCGATTGTCAGGGCCTTCAGTGCCCGCTTCCTGTTGTAAAAACCGCGCAGGAGTTCAAGAAGCTCGAGGTCGGGGAGACCTTGGAGCTCCTTGCCACCGACCCGGGCGTCGAGCCCGACATGCGCGCCTGGACCAACAGGACAGGCAACGAGCTCGTCAAGATTGAGCGGGTGGGAGAGGTATTTCACGTTCTTCTCCGGCGCGCCAAGTAGCAGATCCGACTCGCCCCTGACGGGGCACTCCGCGCCAAATCAATAGTACAAACGCACGCAACATCTGGGGGGATTCATCGTGTGGAGCAATGACGGCGAAGGCCGTGTCCTTTACGTGCAAACCCACGGGGTGAACGACCCCGGCCGGTCCGCAACACCGTTCTTCCTGGCTGCCTCGGCGGCGGCAATGGAGGTCGAAGTGGGCATCTACTTCACGATGTACGGCCCCACCCTCCTGCAGAAGGAGGTGGTGGACAAGATCGGCCCCAAGGGCGATCGCGGGCAGCGCCTCTCCTACTTCATCAAGCAGGCCACCGACCTGGGCGTCCGCCTCTTCGTCTGCCAGCCGAGCCTGGACTTGAACGACCTGGCCATAGATGACCTGATCGACGGGGTGGAGATGATCGGTGGCGCAGCCTTCAACGACCTCGCCATGTCGGCCGACGCGGTGATTTCCTTCTAGCCATGGCGAACGCGACCGCGCACCCCTATCTCAAGCTCGCCGAGCCGGCCGGCTTTGCGGAGGTCCCCTTCGACGAGAAGAAGCGCCTGATCGACAAAGTGGTCGCCGATCCGCGCTTCCCGCACTACCTCTACGGCTGCTACGAGTGCGGGATCTGCGTGGCGGCCTGCCCATCGGCGCGCTTCTACGACTTCTCTCCGCGGCGCATCGCCCAGGCGGCCGCCCGCCTCGACATCGAGCTGATGTTCCAGCAGATGGAGGAGGACATCTGGGAGTGCTCCCAGTGCTTCTCCTGCCTGCGCTGCCCGCGCGGCAACAACCCGGGCGGGGTCATCACCGTCATGCGCGAGGTGGCGGTCAAGGAGGGCCTGCGTTCCGCAAAGAGTGCGCTGGAGGGCTACTCCCGGATCATCTACAAGATCATGTCCACCGGGACCCAGGTCTCCCCGGACATGCTCCAGCCGGACGCCTTCCCGGACTGGGGGCCCGAGGTCAAGGACGTCTCCGAGAACCTCGCCCTCTGGCGCCGGGCGCTTCCGCCCGAGACCCATCACACGACCACCACCGGTTGGGAGGTGGCCGACTCCACCATCCTCGAGCTCTACGTCATCTGGCTGGAGACCGGGGCACTTGAAATGATCCGTGAAGTGGACTCCGGCATCCACATGATCCTCGAGGAGATCATGGAGGAGCGGCTGGAAGAGGAGGGCATCGAGCTATGAGCGACGCGGTTTCCGTGATCCTTTCCAAGAAGACGAACTTCGAGCGCGAGCCCGACAGGCGCAGCGCCGACTTCCACGAGGAGCTGTTCGCGCTCGAGGCGGCCGGCGAGCTGATCGTGCAACGCGTCTCGGACGACTTCGTCAGCGTTCCGACCAAGTACGGCATCCAGAAGAAGATCCAGCGCGGGCACCTCTGGCACCACAAGTCCTGCGGGCAGTGCGGCAACATCCCGGGCTATCCGGCCTCGCTGCTGTGGACCATGAACCAGCTCGGCATGGTGCCCGGCATCGACTATCTCGACGAGACCGACCAGACCTCGTGCACGGCGTGGAACTACCAC
>JAKAEN010000253.1 GCA_021818355.1 Actinomycetes bacterium
TCGCCTCCTGGGGCTACATCCTCACCGACGGCCAGCTGCGCATGCAGGGCAGCGCTGAGGAGCTTCGCGCCATCCCCGATCTTGGCAAGCTCTTCCTGGGGCGTGGAAACGCTCACGAGCTGGCCACTGAGAAGGCGGGCAATTAGTCATGACCAGCGGCGGACCGCACCCGAGCGTCCGGGCCGCGGGAGCGAGGTGCGCCTCGCCCGCTGCAGCCCCCGGGAAGGAGTCCTGAGGATGCCTGAGAGCCGCAGCCTGCTCATTGACGGCCAGGCGGCCCAAGGGAGCGCCGAGCCCCTGAAGGTGCTCAACCCGACCACCGGAGAGGTGATCGCGGTGGTGGAGTGCGCCGGCGAGGCCGACATCGACCGCGCCGTGGAGGTGGGGGCCCGCCGCTTCGAAGAGGGCGTCTGGAGCAAGAGGCCGATTCACGAGCGCTCCCGCATACTCAACAAGTTCGCGGATCTGATCGAGGGAGCTCTCGAGGATCTCTATCAGCTGGAGACGTTGAACAACGGCCGTCCCATCCGCGAGACCAGGGCCCAGATCGCCCGGCTCCCGGAGTGGTACCGCTACAACGCGGCCCTGCTGCTTGCGGATCGGGCCAGCGTGGTTCCCATGCCCGGGCCTTATCACTCCTATACCGAGCGCTCTCCGCTCGGGGTGGTGGGGATTCTCTCCTCTTTCAACCACCCGTTGATGATCACCTCGAAGAGCCTGGCTCCCGCGCTCGCCACCGGCAACTCGGTGGTGCTCAAGCCCTCGGAGCTGACCCCGCTCACCGCCCTGGTCCTCGGTGACCTTGCGCTGGAGGCGGGAATCCCCGAGGGGGTGCTGAACGTGGTGCCCGGACTCGGTACCGTGGCCGGTGCGCGTCTTGCCGCGCATCCGCAGGTGGCCAAGATCACCTTTACCGGCGGCACAGCCGCCGGCAGGGCGGTCGCCAGGGCCTGCGCGGAGCGCTTTGCCAAGTGCACGCTGGAGCTGGGCGGCTCCTCCCCGGTGGTCGTCTTCCCGGATTCGCCTCTGGAGGAGGCGGTGCGGGGGGCGGCGTTCTCCGCCTTCATCGGCGCCGGGCAGACTTGTATCGCGGGCAGGCGCTTCATAGTGCATGAATCCGTCTACAAGGAGTTCGTCGACGAGCTTTGCGGGGTTGCCCGCTCGCTGCGTATCGGCGATCCGGCCCGGCTCGAGACCCAGCTCGGCCCGATGATCTCCCATGTCGCCAGAGAGAGGATCATCGAGAAGGTGCACGCGGCCGAGGCCGAGGGCGTCGAGGTGCGCCACGGCGGCATCGCCGCGCATGTGGACGACAGTCCGGGAGGGTTCTTCATCGAGCCCACCGTCTGCTCGGGGCCCAACCAGGAGTTCCGCCTGGCCCGGGAGGAGATCTTCGGCCCGGTGGCCTTCGTTGCTCCTTTCCGCGAGGAGTCCGAGGCGGTTTCCATGGCGAATGACTCCGTCTACGGCCTGGGAGCGGCCCTTTGGACCCGGGACGTGGCGCGAGCCCACCGGGTGGCGTCCGAAATCAAGAGTGGGATCGTGTGGGTGAACGACCACCACCGCCTCGACCCCAGCTCCCCTTGGGGCGGAGCGGGGGAGAGCGGCATCGGCCGCGAAGGCGGCTGGGAGTCGTTCCACGAGTTCACGCACACCAAGGCGATTACCATCCGCACGGCTCCCGAGCCGGTGGATTGGTACGGGGGACAACGACTGGAGCGGTTGAACTAGATGAGCAAAGGATTGAAGATCCAGGCCGACGGTGCACTCCTCACGGTTCTCATGGACCACGGGGAGGGCAATCAATTCACCCGCGAGATGTGCGAGGAGCTGTCCTCGCTTCTCGCCGAGCCGCCGGCGGGAGCGCGCGTGCTGCTGCTCCGCTCGGCCGGCCCCACCTTTTGCACCGGCAGGGACGGCAGCGCCAAGGGAGCCTCGCAGGTGCGGGCTATGGCCCGCGCCCTGGCCGAGGTCAACGTGGGGATCGTCTTCAGCGATCTGACCGTGGTCTCCGAGGTGGGCGGAGCCACAGCCGGTTTCGGCGTAGGCCTGGCCGGCCTCTCCGACGTGACCATCGCGTCCTCAGGCGCCACCTTCCGTTTCCCCGAGGTGGCCGCCTCACTCGCACCGGCGCTGGTCCTGGCCTGGCTGCCTCACGTGGTGGGCCGCCGGATGGCCTATTGGCTGGCCTCGACCGGCTGCACTTTCGACGCTGCCGAAGCGATGCGCATGGGGATCATCAACGAGGTGGTGGAGCCGGAGGCCCTCTCCAGGCGCGTGGACGAAGTGGTGGAGACGCTGCTGGCCGCTCCCGCTCCGGTGATCCAGGCCATCAAGCGCGATCTGCTCTCCAATAGCTGGCTGCAGATGCGCGAGGACAGCTTTGCCGCCGCCGACCGCCTTGCCCTGCGGGCCCTTACCCGGGCCGACCAGGACCAGGCCCGTGTCTAGCCGACGGGGTGATTCCCCGCTGAACGATCCTGCCCGACCCGTTGCCACCGGGCAGCGGGCGGGTGCGCAAGTGCAGTTTTGGTACGCACGCAGCTGCTGCGGTGCGGCAAGTCTGGCGTGGTTGTCATGAGTTCGGTAAGCTGGAATCCTGATCCCGGAGCGGAAAGGGAACCATTGTCCTTATCGAATGGTGATGGCGCTCCTTTGCTCCTGGATCGGACCACAGCAACCGAGGCGGCGGCCTATGCGCTCCGCAGCCTCATTCTCTCGGGAGAGATCCCGGCAGGGTCCACGCTCCGCCAGGACGACCTCGCCAAGCGGCTCGGTGTGAGCCGAACCCCGCTCCGCGAGGCTCTGCAGCGCCTGACGGTCGAGGGGCTCATCCGCATGGACCACCACCGCGGCGCCGTAGCCGCGGTCCCTTCCATTGCGGAATTGAGAGAGATCTACGAGCTCCAGGAGATCCTGGAGTGCCATGCGGGCCGGGAGACCATCAAGCGCGCCACCAAGTCGGACATAGCCGAGTTGTGCGAGCGCATCGAGGAGCTCTCCCACGCCCAGAGCCCGATCGAGTGGATCCGGGGGAACCTGGCCTTTCACTCGACCATGTACCGAATCTCCAACAAGCCGCTGGTGGTCGAGATGATCGGCCAGCTGCGCAACCGCGCGAGCCTGTACATCAACATGGTGGCCCGCTCCGGGGAGAGCAGGACCCGTGCCCAGCACGAGCACGGGGAGATGGTCGAGGCGCTGGTAGCCGGAGACGCGGACCGCTTGGAGTCGCTGATCCAGGCGCACCTGAGGGCCACGCTCTCCTGGGTGGAATCCCAGATCTCCGAGTCGTAAAAAGTTGCTGTGGTTAGGAATGAGGAAAGATGCGCATCGCAACTCTCACCGACGGCGTTGAGACCGTCATAGCTGTTTGGTCCGAGGACGGCTGGCACGACACCGGCCGGGCCGGATCGGAGGCCTTCCTGGAGATCCTGGTCGGCGGAGAAGCCGGCGCCAAGGAGTACATCGCCAACGGGCGCCTGCTCGGCGACAACTTCCAGCCCACGCTCCCGTACCGGCCCCCGCGCAATGTGATGTGCCTGGGCAAGAATTACGTGGAGCACGCCGCGGAGTTCGCGGCCTTCAATAACGACGCCGACGTGATCCCCAAGGCGCCCATCATCTTCACCAAGGCCCCTTCCGCCCTTTGCGGGCCCACCGACGACATCGTCGTCGACGCCGCCCTCGCCAATGCACTCGACTACGAGACCGAGCTGGCCGTGATCATCGGCAAGGCGGGACGGGGGATACCCGCAGAAGAGGCGGGGGAGTACATCGCCGGCTACACGGTGATCAACGACATGACCGCTCGCGATCTGCAGGCGAAGCATACGCAGTGGTTCCTGGCCAAGTCGCTCCCCGCCGCCTCCCCGCTCGGGCCCGTGGTCGTGACTCCCGAGGAGCTGACCCCCAGAGGCGAGCAGCAGCTCTCCACCTTCATCAACGGCGAG
>JAKAEN010000254.1 GCA_021818355.1 Actinomycetes bacterium
AGGCCTATGAGATCGCAGACCGTCACCACCTGCACAAGCCCGTCGCCTAGCAGCCGGAGTACAACCTCCTGCACCGCAAGAGGGTGGAGGACGAGTACGACGACCTCTATGACGACTTCGGAATGGGGCTGACGACCTGGTCCCCGCTTGCCTCCGGTGTGCTGACCGGCAAGTACGCGAACGGGATCCCCGCCGGCTCCCGGGCTGACCTGCCCGGATACGAGTGGGTGCTCGAGATTCTGCAGGATCCGGCCAAGGCCGAGGCCGTCAAGCGCCTCTCGGAGATCGCGGAGCGCATCGGCTGCACCCCGGCGCAGCTGGCGATCGCCTTCTGCCTCGACAACCGCAACGTCTCCACGGTCATCACCGGGGCCACCTCGATGGCCCAGCTGGAGGACAACCTGGGCGCCATCAAGGTTCATGCAAACGCCGGCCAGGAAGTCTTTGCCGAGTTGCGCGCTCTGACCGCCTCCATCGCCGACTGAGGCCCTCAGTCGATCCGGCGCAACCCCTCCCGGTAGCGGCGGCCGTTCTCGACATAGCGGGTGACCGCTCCGGCAAGACTCTCCGGGGCAACGCGATCCTCGAAGATGCGAGCCGGAACGCCGAGGGCCATGGCCCGGGAGGGGACGCGCATGTCGTTGGTGACCACGGCGTTCGCGCCTACCACGGCAAAGCTCTCCACCCTGGCGCGGTGCAGGACCACTGAGCCCGAGCCGACCAGGGCGTCGTCCTCGATGGTGCACCCCTCCAGGTGGACGATGTGTCCAACCGTGCAGCGACTGCCCACGATGGTGGGCAGAACCTCGGTGGCGTGCAGAACGCTCCCGTCCTGGATCGAGGTGTCCTCGCCGATCTCGATGCGGCCGTAGTCGCCTCTCAGCACCGCGCCCGGCCAGATCGTGGAGCGCGCGCCGATCCTGACGTTGCCGATGACCGTGGCCATCGGATGGACGAAGGCGCTCGGATCGATGTTCGGCTCCGAGTCGAAGAGCGCGTAGACGGCCATTTCCCCTCCTCGCTTTGCGGCGAACTACAGGTTACGCCGAGCCGGTCAGGTGGCCCGCATAGCGCGGCGGCCCGCGGAGAACGAGGTCGCCGCGACCACCGCGGTGAAGGCCAGGGTCAGGTCTCCGGCAGACAGCGGAAGCGCCACGATGGTCGGCACCAGCGCTCCCGCCACCCAGGAGAGCTGGAAGCGCGTCTCGAAGCGGGCGAACGCCTTGCCCTGCATCTCGGTCGGAACGTTGTACTGGACCAGGGAATCGAAGGCCAGCTTGCCGGATGAGGCGACGAATCCGATGGTCGCGGCCAGCCCGACCTGGATGGCGCGGCTGGCGACCGCGGCCCCCAGGATTCCCAGGCCCGCCTCGAGCGCCAGCGCGAAGATGAGCAGTGTCTCTTCCTGCAGCACGCGGCGGATCTTGGGAGTGAGCGCGGTGGCCAGGGCGGACCCCAGGGCCGAGGCGGCCAAAATCAGGCCGTACTCGTAGGTCGGAGCGTGCGCCCGGCGCAGCGTGAAGGCGATGAAGAAGGTGAAGAAGCCGACCGACCCCCGTAGCACAGACATCGCTGCCGCCGCCAGGAGCACGCTTGGCGGAGACGGCTTGCGGACCTCCTCGCCGTCGGCGGCCTCCTCCGTCTCAGGCGCGGTGCGCGCGGTGTTCAAGCGGAGGTGGCGAACCTGCAGGCCGCCCAGGAGGAAGACCAACGCCCCTGCGCGCAGGACCCATGGGGAGCCCAGATGGGGCAGCTTCAGGATCGCCGCCGCCACGGCTCCGCCCAGGAAGCCCGCCGCCGCCGCCAGTAGGGAGATCCCCGAGTTGGCCGCCACCAGTGCCGGGTTTCCCCCGGCGGCGGCCCCTCGGGTCAGGAAACGTGGGCGAATTCCGTTGCCGGGGCCGCCGCCGGCCATCTCCGGGACGATGGCCGCTTTGGCCACCAGGTACGACTTGGAGGCCACCAGCGTCGTGAACGCCAGTGGAAAGAGAAGCAGGGAGTGCAGGTAGGAGGCCATGAGCAGGCTGATCACCGCGCGGGCAAGGAGGGATATCGCCACCATCTGCTTGCGGGAGGATCGCCGGTGGTCGAAGACCGGGCCTAGCAACGGAGCCACCACCCCAAAGGGCGCCATGGTGAGCAGCAGGTATAGGATCACCTTCCCTTTGGCCGCCTCCGGGCTAATTGAGAAAAAGAGTGACCCGGCCAGTGCGACCGTGGTGAAGGCGTCCCCGGCGGTGGAGAGGGCATGGACCCGCCGGAGCGGACCCAGCCTTGCCGAGAGATCGAAGTAGCTCTGCAAGCGGGCGGCGAAACCACTCGCCATCCGCCGCGCGCGTCCCTCCTCGACCATGAATACGAGGCTAGGTACCCTCCGGGCGTTTCTTGCCACCTCGGCCACCGACGGGTGTGCCGACTGCCGGGCCGGCAACCATCATTCCCGCTGGACGTGGGTGTCTATACTCGGTTGCAGATGCCAACTGGGTGGGTGTGGCATCTGGCGCCGGCGCGGGCAATCCCTTGCTCCGGCATTTCGAAGGATTTGATTTCCGGGCGCTCGAGGGGTGGCACCCGGCTTGCCTGAACGGGGTAATACGTGAGGATTGTTGTTCTGGGCGGCGACGGCTTCTGTGGCTGGCCAACTTCCCTTCACCTCTCGGATCGTGGTCACGAGGTCCTAATCGTCGACAACCTGAGCCGCAGGATGATTGACGTCAAGCTGGGTGTCGAGTCGCTCACCCCGATTCGGCCCATCGAGGAGCGCATCGAGGTGTGGAACTCGATCTCGGACAACAAGATCGCCTTCAAGTCCATCGATGTGGCAGAGGAGTACGATCTCCTTCGCTCGACGCTGAAGGAGTTCGCGCCCGACGCCGTCGTGCACTTCGCGGAGCAGCGCGCCGCTCCTTATTCGATGAAGTCGCCCTCCACCAAGCGCTACACGGTCGACAACAACGTGCGCGGCACCCACAATCTGCTGGTCGCCTTGGTCGACCTGGGCCTCGATGCCCACGTCATCCACCTTGGCACCATGGGTGTTTACGGTTACGGGTGGTCGGGCAGCGCCCCCATCCCGGAGGGCTACCTGAAGGTCAAGCTCGACACCCCCGATGGCGAGATCGAGCGCGAGATCCTGCACCCCGCCAACCCGGGGTCGGTCTACCACATGACCAAGACCCTGGACCAGCTGATGCTGGCCTACTATGCCAAGAACGACGCGGTACGTGTGACCGATCTCCACCAGGGAATCGTTTGGGGTACCCAGACGGAGCAGACCCGGCGCGACGAGCGCCTGATCAACCGCTTCGACTACGACGGCGACTACGGCACGGTGCTCAACCGCTTCCTTATGCAGGCGACCATCGGCCATCCCCTGACCGTGCATGGCAGCGGCGGCCAGACGCGCGCCTTCATCCATATCCGCGACACGGTTCGCTGCATCGAGATCGCGGCCGAAAACCCGCCCGCACCCGGCGAGCGGCCGCAGATTTTCAACCAGGTGACCGAGACGCACCGGGTTCGCGACCTGGCCAAGCTGATCTCCGACCTTACCGGCGCGGAAGTCGCCAACATGCCCAATCCGCGCGTGGAGGCGGACGAGAACGAGCTTGTGGTGATGCATAACCAGTTCCTCGAGCTCGGCCTGGATCCCACCACCCTCTCGGTGGGGCTCCTGGAGGAGGTCAGGGACATCGCCGACAAGTACGCGCACCGCGCGGACCAGTCCAAGATCATCGCCAGGTCCCTCTGGCGTCCCGAAAAGGTCAGCTGATCCGAGGCGCCCACCTGATCCATTGGCGATCAGGTGGGCGCTTTTTCATTTCTTCCTGGCGCTGCGTGCGCGGACCGCTTTGAGGCGCGCGTCGAGCTCGTCGAAGAGCGCCTCCATGGCCGGCAGGATGCGAGTTCGCGCCGAGAGCTCGTAGACG
>JAKAEN010000255.1 GCA_021818355.1 Actinomycetes bacterium
GACGTTCTCGATCTCGAGCGGGTAGATGTTCTCACCGCCGCGGATGATCATGTCCTTCTTGCGCCCGGCCAGGTAGTAGTAGCCCTCCTCGTCCCGCCAGGCCAGGTCGCCGGCCCTGAACCAGCCGTCCCGCAATGCCGAGGCGCTTGCCTCCTCGTCGCCGAGGTATCCGCTCATCACCGTGTCGGAGCGGGTGACCAGTTCGCCCACCTGGCCGGGGGCGACGTCATTCAGGTCGTCGTCGCAGATGCGCACCGCCACCCCGAAGGCGGGGCGGCCGATCGAGGCGAGCAGGTGCTCGTGGCCGTCCAGGGCTCTGCGGTGATCGGCGGCGTTGAGGACGGTCTGCAGCCCGGCCTCCGTGCCCGCACCGAAGGCGTTGACGAAGTCGCAGCCGAAGGTGGCCATGGCCCTGCGCAGCAGGGCGGGCGGCATGGGCGCCGCGCCGTAGAGGATGTTGCGCAGCCGTCCGTACTCGGCGTTCTCCACCCCGGGCTGCTCGAGCAGCGAGCTGATCATGGTCGGCACCAGGAAGGCTCCCGACAGGCGGTCCTCTTGCAGCCAGCCGATGACCTCGGCCGTGTCGAATTGAGGCGAGAGGATGTTGCCATATCCACGGGCGATGCCCATGAAGACGATGGCCATGCCGGAGATGTGCGAGAGGGGAGCGGCGGAGTAGCGGTGCTCGTCGGAGCCGATCCCGTAGTCGATGGACATGTTGACGACCAGGTTCTTCAGCATCGAATAGGACTGCATCACCCCTTTGGGCCGTCCGGTGGTGCCGCTGGTGAACGCCAGGCCGGCCATGTCGTTCTCCCCGATCGCCCATCCCCGCGGAGAGAACGGTTCGTCGCCGCCTGAGGCAAGCAGGTCCTCATACGCGGTCGCGCCTTCGGCCTCGCCGTCGTAACAGACCAGCTTGAACTCCTCGCCCGTATGGGTGCGCAAGCCCCTGGCCGGCTCGAGATAGCGCCTGGTCACGAAGAGCCACTCCGTTCCGGAGGCGGCGAGCAGGGTCTGCAGCTCGAAGGAGGAGAGGCGGTAGTTGAGCGGGACGTAGGTGGTCCCGAGCGCCAGCGAGGCGAGCAGGGTCTCCATGTAGCGGTGCGAGTCCGTCGCCAAGAGGGCGATCCTGTCTCCCCTGGCCAGGCCGGCGGCCTGCAGAGCCGAGGCGAGCCGGTTGACCCGCGCGCTCGTCTCGGCGAAGGTGTGGATGGTCCTCTCGCCCACGTCCTCGAAGCAGACCGCCCCCGGGTTGCGCTCCGCCGAAAGGGCGAGCCACTCTCCGACGTGCACCCCCTTGCATTTCGGGTAGGCCATTACTCGCCCCCCTTTGCGATGCCGGCGGCCTCCATGGCCAGTCCGCGTGCGTGATCGATGTCGTAGTGGTTCTTGGCCACCAGGCGCTGGGCGAAGAGGCCGCCTCCCGATTGGATGTTGGCGACCTGGTGCCATCCTCCCAGGGCGTCGGCGGTAAGGTCGCGGATCAGGTGGAAGACCCTCATGCGCCGTTCGGCGTCGACTCCTTCCATGGTGCGCAGGTACTTGGAGATGTAGCCGTTCAAGTCGGGGTTGTCGAAGTCGGCCATGGTGGGGGCTGTGATCACCGAGGCTCCGGCGATGTCGTGCAGGTGACGGACCATCAGGTGGTACTCCGAGGCGCCGTAGAACTTGCCGGCGTTGGTGAAGAGCTCGCTGGGGAAGACCATCCCGTCCTCGGTTTCCTCCGAGTGGGTGAGCGCCGCCTCCAGCGAGGCCCGCACCATGGTGGCATAGATCGCCATCTCGGCGATCTTCTCGCGGATGTGGGCGATGCCCGCCGTCCCGTTGTACTCCGCCACCAGCTGGGCCGCCCCCACCAGCAGGTCGGCCAGATGCGCCATGTCGGCGATGCCGCTCAGGCGCTCCCAGAGGCCGAGGGAGTGCGCCAGCACCGCGGACTGCGCGACCTCGCCGTCGAGGAAGACCCGGTCCCAGGGGACCAGCACCCGGTCGAAGACCACCATGGCCTCGGGCATGGAGAAGCGCCCGGAGACGGGGTAGTGGCGGACGTCGTCGCCCTTGGGGGCGTAGCTGGTGGAGATCATGGTCACCCCGGGTGCGTTGGCGGGCACCGCGAAGGCGACCGCGTAGTCCCCCTCGCCCGCCTTCATGCGCTTGGTGGGCATGACCACCAGCTCGTGCACCACCGGCCCGCCGGTGATGTGGAACTTGGCGCCTGAGACGACCAGCCCTTCGGAGCTGCGCTCCACCACGCGCAGATAGAGGTCGGGGTCGTCCTGGGCCGAAGGGGGGAGCGCGCGGTTGCCCTTGGCGTCGGTGATCACCTCGGCCATGCGCAGATCCTCGGCCCGGGCGTGTTCGAAGTAGTCCTTGGCCCGCAGCGCATAGACGGGATCCGCTTTGGCCAGGGAGGGGGCGGCGGTGAGGAGCGCCAGTCCCACGGCCGAGGTGGAGGCGGTGAAGTCGCTCTCCTCCAGCACCCGCATTCGCCGGCGTAGATCCTCGGCTGAACGCGGCAGTTCGTACATGGGGTGAAATGCGCCGGCCTCGCCGCTGTGGAAGCGGTCGTAGCCATCGGCCACCCACTCGGCCGCCTCGCGCAAGCCGGGATGGGTGGTGACGTCCTCCACCTTCGTTCCCTGCAGGTAGACGGATCGCCCGTCGCGCAGAGAGGATAGATATTCCGCACCGGTCTTCAAATGCCGACCCCCGTTTGCCCTTGGATGCGGATAGCTTATCAAACGGGCGTTTGGTTCCTGAGCCATGCGACGGCCTGTTCCGGTGCCGGGTGGGTCCCGCCATGCGGCCGAGGAATTCGGCGGGTGTATGCACGTACCCCCCGTCCGGGGGAGTCGCCGGCCAAGTATGAGGGATTTTTCGTAAGTGACGCCAAAAATATCCGCGCCTGCCATGCCATGGTTTTGGATATTGGATACAGTATGAAAACGGCGTCCCGGGGGTACCGGTTCGGTCGGGGCACCGTTTCAAGGCCCAGCAGAAATGGGGGTAATTGTGCGAGGCACTCGCTACAAGGCGCTTGCGGCTACGGCTGCTTTAGGAATGTTGGCTGCCGCCTGCGGATCTTCCGCTTCGGCATCGAGTGGAAGTAGCAGCAGCGGAAGCGGTTCGGGCACTTCCTCGGGCCCGCTGGTGGTGGCGGGAGTAATCGCAATCACCGGATCGAGCAGCTTCGAGGGCTCGAACCAGTCGGGTGGAATCTACCCGGCTCTCTATCAGATCAACAAGGCCGGTGGAATCCTCGGCCACCAGGTCGTATACAAGGGTGTCGACACCCGCGGCGACCCGGCGGACGCTTTGCCGGCGGTCCAGCAGCTGCTGGCCACGACCAAGAACCTGGTCATGGTGGCCGGCCCCGGCACCACTTCGGCACCGACCATCGTCCCCATCCTCAACCGGGCCCACATCCCGATGACGGCGGTGGCGGGCGAGTCGTCCTACAACACCAACACCATGCCCTACTTCTGGCGGCTCTTCCCGCCTGACTCCGCCAACGGCACCGCGATGGGACTGTGGGCGCACCAGAAGGGCTACACCCGGGTGGCCACCGTCTTCGGGACCGACAACGGCTCCCAGGGCGACCTTCCCGGCGTGCTCAACAGCCTGAAGGCGCTGCACATGCAGATCGTGTCGCAGATCAACATCACTCCTGACCAGGCTTCCTACGAGTCCTCGGTTCAGCAGCTGATGGCGGCCAAGCCGCAGGTGATCATGACCGAGTCGGATGCCGCCACGGCGGGCACCTTCTTCGGCGAGCTCAAGCAGCTCGGTGGGCTGAAGCCGATCATCGGTACCGAGGCGACCTTCACCGCTCCCTGGCTTACGGCCGTCAAGGGCGCGCTGGGGTCGGACTTCACCAGCATGTACACCGGCGTCGTCCAGGAGCCCGGCAAGACGACGG
>JAKAEN010000024.1 GCA_021818355.1 Actinomycetes bacterium
ACAGGGATTTTGTGGCCTCGTAACGGATTGGAGAACCCTGGTGGTGGCTGAGATTGCCCGGGAGGCGATTTGGCTCAGGGTGCAGAGCGAACCCCTGTCGGTCGACGAATGCATGGCCTTCGCCGAGGATCCTCGGGCGGGGGCGGTCGTCCTGTTCTCCGGCAACGTACGGGACCATTCCGACGGCCGTAGCGGCGTGACCCTCCTCGAGTACGAGGCGTACGAGACCCAGGTGCTCGCATCTTTCGAGAGGATCGCAGAAGAGGCCTCCTCCCGCTTCGAAGGCATCCAACGCGTTGTCATCCATCATCGCCTCGGCCCCTGCAAACTTGGTGAATCGACGGTTTTGGTGGTCGTATCCTCGGAGCATCGTGGCGCGGGCTTTGATGCGGCTAGATTCTGTATTGATACGCTGAAGCAGACATCGCCGATCTGGAAGAAGGAGCACTGGGGCGGGGATAGCGA
Organism: Actinomycetes bacterium; assembly: GCA_021818355.1. GTDB lineage: Bacteria > Actinomycetota > Acidimicrobiia > Acidimicrobiales > Acidimicrobiaceae > Acidithrix. Next base: position 466 of record JAKAEN010000024.1, read on the forward strand.
CTGGGCCCTCGGTGCTAACGAGATCAAGCGGATCGAGGAGTTGTAGAAGATGTCCAATCTGCTCTATTGGGTAATTCCTGTTGCGGTGGTGGCGATCATCGGCATGCTGATTGCGCTCCGCGAACGTCGTCCCCAGGCACCCGATGCCAGCGTGTCGGATTTCAGCCGTCAGATGAGCGCGCTGTCCAAGCGCGCCGCGATCCGCTATCCGGACAATGGGGAAAGGAAGCAGGCTGTCTAAGTCGATCGCTCTGGATCTCGGCAGCTCCAACCTTTACTGGTGCGACGCACAATCGGAAGAGGTGGTCGCGGAGGCGAATATTGCGCTCGTCGATGACAAGAAGCGCCGTATCGTCGAGGTGGGGGACGCGGCCGCATCGGCATTGGGCCGCGCAGAGGGCCACCACCACGTAGTTCGCCCCATCCGCAACGGGCGCATCGAGGACGTCTCGATGGCCGAGCGCTACTTCTCGATGATCTTTTCCAAAATGGGCTTCGGGCGGCTGCGCAAGCCGGACCTGGCCGTCGTCGCCCCCATCTTTTGCACTGCAGCGGAGAAGCGCGTGCTGGCCTCCGCCATGATGAAGGCGGGCGCCGGTTCCGTGATCTTCGTGGACGCCCTAGTGGCCGCGGCCGTCGGTGCGCTCCTGGACTTCCAAGGCCCCCGCGGGTCGATGGTGGCCTCGGTCGGAGCTCAAACCACCTTTGCGGGGGTGATGGGCCTGGGCGAGTCCCTCACCAGTTCGTGGGAGCTGGTAGGCGGGGACACCGTCTCCAACTCAATTTCCACCTATCTGCGCAGCAGCTACAACATCGTCCTGGTCGACTCGGACCTCGAGGAGCTGAAGCTCTCGCTGCTCGATCTGTCCGATCCCCATTTGGAGCTTTCCGCGCGGGTCGTGGGAAGGGATGCCGAGACGGGAGGAGAGGCCGAGGCAACCATCTCGGCACGTGAGATCTACGATGCCAGCGCCGAGAGCGCCAAGCTCATCGTGGAGACGATCCTTTCGGCTCTCACCACCGCTCCGCCGGAGATCTCCAACGACCTGGTGGAGACGGGACTCACCCTGGTGGGAAGGGCTTCGTTGACCACTGGTCTGGATGTCGTAGTAGGCCAGGCCTGCGCCATACCTGTGGCGCGCTCGGTGGTGGTCGAGACCGCCTCGGTAATCGGAGCCGCAAGAATTCTCAACCAGGTCCCGGCGGGCAACTAGTCAGGTCCGGTCGCCCTCTTCGATCGCCAGGATTTCTTTTGCGATCTGGCGCGTCTGCCAGTCCCTGTCCTCGGTCAGCTTATGGAGCAGCTCCGTCGCCCTTGGATCATCCACCGCGGCGAGCGCGACGGCGACGCGCCGCCGGACCGCCGGCTTGTCCTTCACCGCCTTCTCGAGCACCACGATGGAGTCGTCCCGCTCAAAGTTGGCGATTGCCGCCACCGCCGCCTCTCTGCATAGTGCATCGGGGTGAGACGTGGCCGCTTCGCAGAGGATGGGGTAGGCGGCCTCGTTCCGCTGCTCCCCAAGCGCAAAGATGATCGCTTCCGCTACCAGCGGGTCCTTCTCCTGGGCAAGGCGGGCCACCAGGGAGCCCCCGCCCAACTTCGCCGCGGCCTTGGCCGCCGCCATGCGAACCTCGGGCTCGGGGTCGCCAAGTGCGGCTTCCAGCAGCGCCGCGTCCAGGCGCCCCAGGCGTTGGCAGGCGGCCACCGCCGCCGCCCGAACTCGGCCGCAGGAATCCGACAGGCCTTGCGCGGCGTGCTCGAAGTCGCCGGAGAAGCCCGCTTTGACGACTTCGGTCATGCGGGAGAGCTCGGCGTCCGTCAAGGGGTCGATTCCCGCCCGGAGCTCGTCACGCGATTGAGGCATGGATATCCCGTTTCAGCTGGTGGATGAAGGGGCGAAGGTCCAACCTCGCCGGGCGAACCTAGGATCTAGCGTAGTGGCGCCGCGGGCGCCGAGGGATCAGGCCCCATGCCCGGATGGCGCAGGAGGAGAGGATGCCGGCCACGAGCAAGCGGCCGCGCCGCGTGGCGGCGGTCGCCGTAACCGCAGCCGTAGGTGTGGGCATCGGCTCCACGATCGCGTTCCTGCCATTGTCGGCCTTCTCGTTCTCCCCGGGAGATGCAATACCGGTCCAGAGCCAGATAAAGGTCGCCGGCGAGCCCGCGGTCAAGGGACAAGGCAGCATCCTCATGACCGATGTGCTCCTCACGCAGCTGACGCCCCTCACCTGGTTCATCGACCAGTTCAACTCCTCGGTGGACATCTATCCCGCCTCGGAGATCTTCGGCGGCGCCGATCCCTCGCAACTGAACAAGCTGCAGATCGGTCAGATGGTGGACTCCAAGACGGCCGCGGTGATGGCCGCCTACAGCCTGGTCCATCTCCCGTTGCAGCAAATCGAGGGTGGCCAGATCGTGGCGACCGTAGCGGGCGTCAGCCCCAAGCTGGAGATAGGCGACGTGATCACCGCGGTCGACGGCAAACCGGTGACCACCGCGCTTCAGGCGGCCCACGCGGTCGAGGCCGCCGGCACGAGCGTGACGCTGGCCATCGCCAGGCCTCAAACTGCGGTCGGGCAGCCAAAGCGGCTGGTCGTCACTGTCAAGAAGTTCCTGCACGCAGGCAAGGAGATCATAGGGGTCTCTCTTGTGGACGGGCTGGTCCTCAAGCTCCAGCGGCCGGTCTCCATCTCCACGGGCCAGATCGGCGGGCCTTCTGCGGGCCTCGCGTTCACCCTCGGCGTGCTCCAGGGTCTGGGCGTCCTGCACCTCTCACCCGGCGCAACCGTGGCGGCGACGGGGACAATGGACCCTCAAGGGCAGGTGGGGGATGTCGGGGGTGTCCGTCAAAAGGCGATCGCAGTCTCGCGCAACGGAGCCAAGGTGTTCCTCGTGCCGCCCCAGGAGGTGGCTGCCGCAAAGGCGGCGAACCAGAAGGGGCTGACCATCGTGCCGGTGACCACCCTCCGTTCGGCGATCGACTATCTCGTCTCTCACCATCTGGCTACGTACGACCCCGGGGCCGCCTAGGCGATCGGCGGGCAAAAGCCCGGTGCGGGACCCGCCTCTGGGCTTAAGCTCTATTCCTATGACCGACACCCCCAGCCCAGAGGCGCCGCGCGAGCGCCTGGCGGCCAACGAGATCCTTTCCAGGACCTTCGCCGTCCAGCGCCGTGGATTCCGGCCGGACGACGTAACCCGTTACTTGGCGCAGCTAGCTGGGTACATATCCGAACAGCACTCTTTGTTGGACCGCCTCACCCAGGAGCGGGACTCCCTCAAGGCCGAGCTCGAGGGACTGCGCGCGCGACGCGACCTGGCCCGGCTCGACGTGGCCACGGTCACCTCGGTGCTCGGCGAGGAGGCCGCGGAAATTCTCCGCTCGGCGAGCGAGGCCGCCGAAGCCATCCGGGCGCGGGCCGAGGCTTACGCGGCCGATGTCACGACGCGCGCCGACTCCGAGCTCGCGGCGCGACGCCACGAACTCGATACGCGTCAGGCCCGCATGGCGGAGGAGCACCGAACGCGGATGGAGCGCGCCGACGCCGAAATCGAGGAGAAGACCGCTGCACGCATCGCCGAGGTGGAGGACGCGGCGCGCACCAAGCTGGCCAAGGCCACCGAGGATGCGGCGGAGATCATCACCAAGGCCAAGGCGGTTCGAACCGAGGTCTACGACGAGATCCGCAGCCGCACCGCCCAGGCCAAGTCCGAGCTCGGTGAGCTGGAGGAGCGGCGTAGCCGCCTGGCGGCGGTCATGCAGAACGCTCAGTCCGTCATAGGCCAGTTGAGCCAGGAGCTTGCTCACCCTTCCCCCGTGCCCTCCTTCGAACTGATGGAGCACGAAAACGAAGCAGAGCCTGAGAGCACGCTGCCGTCCGAAGAGTCGCCAGGTTCGGAGGCCGCGGTCGCCGAGACCGGTGGGTTGGAGGCCGGAACGGCCGAGTCGGCCGCGGAGGCCGCTCACCGCACGCTCTACTACTTCAACGACATCGATGGCGAGCACGTCGCGACGTCTTCGACTTCGACGGCTGCCGCAGAAGTGCAGGCAACCGCATCCGAGTCCGGCGAGGCAGCAGTGACCCAGGATGGCTTGGCGCACGAAGTGGCCGCGGTCGCCGAAGAGGCGGAAGGCGAAGGGCCGGAGATCGTCGGGACCGCGGAAGAGGCCGCGGCGATGCAGGGAGTCGAGCCTGCGACCGAGGAGGCCACTCCGGTGCCGGAAGCCGAAGCGGAGCGGCCGGAGCCCGTGGGCGAGCCGGAGACCATCGAGGACGAAGCGCCCGAGCAGCGTCAGGCCTCGGTCCAGGGCATCTTCGCTCGTCTCCTCTCCGACGTGGCGCCTTTGGAGCAGCCCGAACCCGCGGTGGCATCCGAGCCGGCATCCGAGGTCGCTGAAACCGTGGCCGAGATCCCTTTGGAGCAGGAGGCGACCCCCGAGCCGGAGCCGACCCCCAGCTACTCGATACACGAGGACTACGCCCGGACGTTTTCGGCGCTCCAGGCCCAGCTGGCCAGACGAGTCAAGCGGATTCTGCAAGATGACCAGAACCAGCTCCTGGACGGCCTTCGAACTACCCGGGTGCGCGATACGGAAGGCCTCATCGGAGGAGTGGAGGCGCTCACGGTCCGGTACGCCGAGGTCATGGGAGCCTTTGTCGGGCCGGTCTCGGATTCCTCCGCCGGGCTGTACAGCCGCTATGCGGAGAGCGTCGCGGGCGACGTCAACTCGCTCTCGATTCGCGTGGATCCTCCTGCCGAACTCTTCGATTCGGTCGCCGAACTCGCCGAAGAGCTCGCGGGCGAGGTGCACGGGCGACTAGGGCGCGTCCTGGCGCGCCACGAAAGCGAGGACGAAGTCGCGCTGGCCTCGAATATCGGGGCGGCGTTCCGGGAGCTGAAGACCGACTACATAGAGCTCCTGGCCAAAGACCTGGTGTCGTCACTCGCCAATTCCTGGCTGCTGTACGGGACGAACGCCAAGGCGGTGAGGTGGCTACGCGGTCCCGAGCCGGGGTGCTCCGACTGTGAGGACAACGAACTGGCCGGAGCAATCCCGTCCGGATCGGAGTTTCCCACCGGAATCCTCTTTCCACCAGCTCATATAGGGTGCGGCTGTCTCTTGGTGCCCGAATTCGCCTAATCTGGTCTTGCCATGAGAAGACCGACTGACCTGCCCGTACCTCGACGTCGCCTGACCAAGAGGCAGCTGGTGGCGGTCATTGTCATCGCGGTCCTGGTGATCGTGATCCTCTCACTGAGGGGTATCGCGATCTTCTACACCGACTACCTGTGGTTCAGGTCGGTGCACCTCACCAGCGTTTGGACCACCACGCTCGGAACTAAGATCGCGTTGACCGCCGCCTTTGACGTGGTCTTTTTCATCTTCGTCTTCATCAACTTGACCGTGGCGGAGCGCATCTCGGCAAACGAAGCGCAGACCAGTCCGGAAGAGGAGCTGATCAAGCGGTTCAAGGCCGCGAAGGGGAAAGTGCGCGTCCTCGGGCGCGTCGGTGTCTCCATCCTGCTCGCCCTGCTGGTTGGGTCGAGCGCCACGGCCCAGTGGCGGAACTGGCTTCTCTTCACGCACTCCACCCCATTCGGCCAGGTGGACCCGCTCTTCCATCGCGACGCGAGCTTCTACGTCTTCCGCCTGCCATTTCTCTCCTTCCTGGTCTCCTGGGGCTTCCTCGCCCTCACGGTGACGCTGCTGGCCAGTCTCTCGTTCCACTACTTCAACGGTGGGATCCATGTGCAGGGCCAGGGGACCCGTGTCGGGCCTAAGGTCAAAGCCCACATATCCTTCCTGCTGGCCTTGATGGCGCTGGTGAAGGCGGTGGGCTACTACCTGCAGCGCTTCCACTTGGTCACTTCGACCAGGGGGTATGTGGAGGGTGCCGGGTACACCGACATCCACGCGGTGCTACCGGCAGTCACTTTGCTTGCGGTTATCTCGGTGGTCTCGGCGGGCATCCTCATCTACAACATCCGCCGGCAGGGCTGGGTGATGCCGATAATCGCCGTTGGGCTCTGGGCGCTGATGTCCGTGATCCTCGGCGGCGTCTACCCGGCGGTCATGCAGCAGTTCATAGTCCAGCCCTCTCAGGTCTCCAAGGAACTGCCCTACATCACGAGGGACATTGCCGCCACTCGCTATGCCTACGGCCTGAACAAGATCAAGACGAGCCCCTTCGCCTACTCGACGAACCTCACCGTCCCCGCGCTGGAGAGCGACATCGCCACGCTCGCGGCCGTGCGCCTTTGGGATCCCAATTCGCCGATCCAGACATTCAACAAGCTGCAGGCGATTCGCTCCTACTACCAGTTCAACATCCTCTCGGTCGATCACTACGACCTCAACGGCGTTTCCACGCCGACTCTGCTTGGCGTCCGCGAGTTGAACCAGGCGGATCTCCCGGCCCAGTCCTGGGTCAATCTGCACCTGCAGTTCACCCACGGGTACGGTGCGGTCCTCTCCGAGGCCAATCAGATCACGCCCGACGGCAATCCTCAGTTCGCCATCCAGGACGTCCCGCCCGTCTCCTCCTCCGGGGCGCCGGTCATCACCCAGCCGCAGGTCTACTACGGCATCGGCGAGACCGGATACGTGGTGGGAAACACCGCTCAGCCCGAAATCGATTTTCAGACCCAATCGGGCACCTCCGTCGAGACGCACTACCAGGGAACCGGTGGCGTCGCGCTTTCCTCCGTCGTTCGACGGGCGGCGTTCGCGCTTCGCTACAACGACATCAATCTCCTCATCTCCGGGTTGATCCACAACAACTCGCGCATGATCTACGTGCGCAACATCCAGAACATGATCACCAAGGCCGCGCCGTTCCTCAAGCTCGACTCCGATCCTTACGCGGCGATAGTGAACGGGCGGATCGTCTGGATCCAGGACGCTTACACGACCACGGCGGACTACCCGTACTCCCAGGCCGCCAACACCTCGGCCCTCAACTCCGCCTCCGGGCTCAACACCAACTTCAACTACGTCCGCAATTCGGTGAAGGTCGTCATCGACGCCTACAACGGCTCCATGACCTTCTACGTCACCGATCCGACCGACCCCATCATCCGCAGCTACGAGAAGATCTTCCCCGGTATGTTCACTCCGGTCTCCCAGGCCCCCAAGGCCTTGGTCGACCATTTCCGCTACCCCGAGGACATGTTCGTCGTGCAGTCGGCGATGTACGGCTACTACCACATCACCAACCCGACGAACTTCTATAACGCCGGTGATGCATGGTCGATCGCCCAGGATCCTGGCACCGGGCCCGTCAACCAGGCGCTCTCCGGAAGTCTTGGCCAGGCGAACGCAGCGCGATTCGCACCCGAATACGAGCTGCTGCGGATGCCGGGCCAGACCAACCCGACCTATAACATTCTCGAGCCGTTTGTCCCCGTGTCGCAGTCGGGGGTGCAGCAGAATCTGACCGGCTTCCTGGTGGCAGGCAGCGGGTCCTCCAACTACGGCCAGCTGACCGACTACGTGACTCCGCGAGGTCAGCAAATCGACGGCCCCGCCCTGATCAACGCGCGTATCAACTCCACGACTGCGATATCCCAGCAGATCAGCCTCTTGGACCAGCACGGCTCCCAGGTCAGCTTCGGGTCGACCATGATGGTGCCGATCCATCAGTCACTTCTCTACATACGCCCCCTATACGTCACCTCGGCGCAAAATCCGCTGCCCGAGATCAAGCAGGTGATCGTGGTCTACGGTACGCAGGCCGCCATGGAGCCCACCTTGGCCGGCGCGCTCAACGACGTCTTCGGCCAGGTCCTGCAAGGAGTGCAGGGTTCTTCCCAGACGACGACACCGACTTCGCCCCCTGCCACCGGTGGCGGCTCTTCGACGAAGGGCAAGACCTCCGCCGAGCTGGTGGCCCAGGCGGTTCAGCTCTACCAGCAGGCTCAGGCCGAGCTCAAGGCAGGCAACCTGGCCGGTTATCAGAGCGCGATCAACCAGATCGGCGCGATATTGAGCCAGCTGCAATCCGGCTCGAGCAGCTCCTCCGCGAGCTCCTCGACCACCACCACGGCACCGGCGGCGTCGACCGCCTAGCCTCTCCGAACGGCGCTTCCGTCGGAATCCGTTTGCCTGACCGAACAACCGCGAAGGAATCTGTTGTAATCTTTCATGATCTCGCAACAGAAGGACGGCTCGCGTGAATGGGTTTTCCGGATTCGGGATGCTATGGTTGACAAAACTAAGGAAATGCGCGTGAATTGCTTTAGTTTTGCGCGATTCCATAGGGGGAGTGGGGCAAAGGCCCCAAAGCTTCGATACGCGAATGGGGGCGGGCAGCATGGTTTTCCAGTCGCCTGAGGCAAGTGGCCACGAGTAGCCAGTCCATGGTCGCCAATGGCGCTGCACCCGTCCGCGGAAAGGATGATGAGGTGGCATCAGCATCGTCGGACTCTGCCGGGGGCGGTGCGCCGCTCATTCACCTGGCAGGGTTGACCAAGCGTTTCGAGCATTTCGTCGCGGTAGACCGGCTGAACCTCGATATCGCGCGCGGAGAGTTCATCTCCCTGCTTGGTCCTTCGGGCTGCGGCAAGACAACGACCTTGCGCATGATTGGTGGATTCGAGGATCCGACCGAAGGTGCGATCTACCTGGATGGCCAGGACATCACCTACGATCCGCCTTACCATCGCAACGTAAACACGGTCTTCCAGTCCTACGCTCTCTTCCCTCACCTCACGGTGACGGAAAACATAGCCTTCGGCCTCAAGCGCAAGAAGGTCGACAAGAAAGAGATCACGGCCCGCGTCGGGCAGCTCGCCGAGATGGTGGGATTGGCCGAACTGGTCCAGCGCAAGCCGCGCGAGCTTTCCGGTGGCCAGCAGCAGCGCGTGGCGCTCGCCAGGGCGCTCGTGAACCAGCCAAAGGTGCTTCTGCTCGATGAGCCGCTCTCGGCGCTGGACGTGAAGCTGCGCAAGCAGATGCAGCTCGAGCTGAAGCGGATTCAGCGCGAGGTCGGCGTCACCTTTATCTTCGTTACCCACGACCAGGAAGAGGCGATGACGATGTCCGATCGCGTCGCCGTGATGTCCCAGGGTCACCTGGAGCAGGTGGGAAGCCCGGATGTCGTCTACAACCAGCCGGCGACCGAGTTCGTCGCCACCTTCCTGGGGGCCGCCAACCTTCTCAAGGGCAAGGTCATCGAGGCGGGCGCCGATAGCTGGATCGTCGAGCTCGGCGGCGGGGAGAAGGTTTCCGCCAAGCCAAGCCCGCGTGGTCACAGCTCCGAGATCACATTCGGAGTGCGGCCCGAGAAGATCCACTTGGTTTCGGCGACCGAGGCGCGTGACGCATCCTCCAACATGATCGCCGGCACCGTGGCACAAGTCGTCTTCTTTGGAGTTGCGAGCCAGTACTTGATCGCCCTTGCGGACGGGACTGAGGTTTCGGTGTATCAGCAGAACACCTCTCGAACGCAGAATTTCTCAGCGGGTGAGCGAGTGGGCGTCGTCTGGGACACCGAGGCCAGCTTCTCCCTTTGAGATTTGGGGGGAGCGCGCCCCTGATCGGGGGGAAGCGCTCAAGAATGGGGAAAGGAATAGTGACAGTGATGTCAGAAAAGCCGGAGTCGACCTCGGCCGAGCAGATGGATCCTTCGCTCATCAGAGGCCTCACCATGCCTCGCATGTCCCGTAGGGGTTTTCTGGGGCTCGCCGGCGCGGGTCTGCTCGGAGCCGTCGCGGCAGCTTGCGGCAGCTCGTCCAGCTCGTCATCGTCGGGCAAATTCTCGTGGTCGACCGCAAAGAAGACGGGCCAGCTCGACTTCGCCAACTGGCCGCTCTACATCGACCAGGAGACCGTCAACGGCAAGACCGTCTATCCCACCCTCCAGCAGTTCACCAAGGAGACCGGGATCAAGGTCAACTACCAGGAAGTGATCCAGGGCAACACCAGCTTCTTCGGCAAGATCGAGCCGAATTTGAAGGCCGGAAAGCCCACCGGATACGACTTGATGGTCATCAGCAACGGCCCGATCCTTAACTCGCTGATGCTCTACAACTGGCTGACCCCGCTCGATCACTCCTACCTTCCCAACTTTGCCAAGTATGCGGGCGCCTCCTATAAGGATCCGACCTACGATCCCGGCAACAAGTACACGGCTGCCTGGCAGTCCGGGTTCACCGGCATCGCCTACAACCCGAAGCTCACCGACGGTCCGATCACCTCGCTGGCCTCGCTCTTTGACCCCAAGTACGCGGGCAAGGTTGGCATGCTGAATGCCGAGGACACGCCGAACCTGGTCATGCTCTACCTGGGTATCGATCCCAATACTGCCACCGAGGCCGACTGGAAGAAGGCGGCCGCGGCGATGACCAAGCAGAAGAACGAGGGGATAGTCCGGAAGTACTATCAGCAGAACTACATCAACGCTCTTGAGAACGGCGACGTCGCCATCTCGATTGCCTACTCCGGCGATATCTTCCAGGCCAATCAGTCGTCCAAGGGCTCGGACCTGAAGTTCGTGGTTCCGACCGAGGGCGTCTACCGCTGGACCGACAACATGTGCATTCCCGCCAACTCGTTGCATCCGGTGGACGCCATCACCTATATGAACTACGTCTACAACCCCCGGGTGGCGGCGACCATGGCCGAGTACATCAACTACATGACCCCCGTCCCTGCCTCCAAGCAGTATGTGATCCAGGATGCGGATGCCACGAGCGGCTCCAACAAGGCGGGCCTGCTGGCGATCGCGGACAGCCCCCTCGTCTACCCCGACGCGGCTGACTTCGCGCACGCCTACTACGGCCGGAACCTCTCGCCGTCCGAGTACGCGACCTGGAACTCGATCTTCCAACCCATTTACCAGGCATGACCATCACCGCTGAAACTCCGATCTCCGGCGAGGTGCAGCCGCCCAAGCTGCACCCCGCAGTGCGCCGGCGCCGCATCAAGCAACGATTCACGATCGTCGGTCTGCTGGTGCCAGGCGGGGCATGGTTGGCCCTCTTCTTCATTGCCCCGATCGCGACTCTGGTCATCCTGTCGCTTTCGACCGGCAACGTCGGCCTGGGTTGGCACCTGACCTACACCTGGTCGAACTTCAGCCAGTCGATCACCTCCTACGGCCCGGAGTTCCTGCACTCCTTCGAGTTCGGGACCGCGGCAACCATCGTCGCGCTCCTGGTCTCCTACCCGGCCGCGTACTGGATCGCCTTCTATGGGGGGCAGCGTAAGACCTCGTATCTCCTGGTCATCCTGCTGCCCTTCTACGTCTCTCAGCTGATCCGGACGATTTCCTGGCAGTTCATCTTGGCGGACCAGGGAATCTTCCTCACTCCGCTTAAGGCGATCCATCTGCTTCCGCAAAACTTCCATATCCTGGCCACCCCGTGGGCAGTCATCGGCGGCCTGACCTACGCGCAGGTCCCCTACATGCTCCTGCCGATCTTCGCGGCTCTCGAGCGTATCGACCGCAGCTACGTCGAAGCGGCGAAGGACCTGTATGCCAGCAAGTGGGAGGCCGTTCGCCGGGTGGTGCTGCCACTCTCGACGCCGGGCATCTTCGCCGGCGTGCTTCTGGTCTTCATCTCCGCAGTTGGCGACTACGTCAACGAGGTGATACTTGGCGGGACCGGCACCGGCGTCATCGGTAACGTCATCAACAGCCAGTTCTTCGTGAACATGAACTATCCGTTCGCCGCCGCGCTCTCGCTGGTGCTCATGGTGGCGCTCCTCATCCTGGTGATCATCTACTCGAGGGCGCTTGGCACCGAGGATCTGATGGGTGGAGGTACCTACTGATGGCTATCGGAACCGCACCGGCACCCACGGCGGGCAATCCCGCGGCCCCGGTCTACGCCGTTCACCACAAGCGGCGATTCAAGCGACCGGATTTCCTTCATCTTTACACGCTGTTGCTGATGGCCTACCTGGTCATTCCGATTGCGGTGATGGTTCTCTTCGGCTTCAACAACACCCATGGGCGTTACAACCTGGCCTGGCAAGGGTTTACCCTCAAGTGGTACCGGAACCTCTTCGCCATCGGACAGCTGACCGGGGCGCTTAAGGTCTCTCTGTACCTTGCCGTCCTGGTGATGGTGGTGACTACGGTCATGGGCACGCTCATGGCCTATGCCATCCACCGCTACAAGTTCTTCGGCAAGGGCTTCCTGAACGTCATCCTGGTCATGAACATCTCGTCGTCGTCGGTGGTCATCGGCGCCTCGCTGCTCTCCCTCTTCGTGGCCTGGAACGTCGCGCTCGGGCAGTTCACGATCTTCGCCGCCCAGGTCATGTTCTCGATCCCTTACGCGGTCATCACAGTTAGAGCCCGTCTCGCGGTGCTGGATCCTGCGATAGAGGAGGCCGCTCAGGACTTAGGCGCGAGGCCGATCGTCACCTTCTTCACGGTGACCTTGCCCCAGCTGCTTCCGGGAATTATGGGTGCGGCGGCGCTGGCCTTCGCGCTCTCCATCGACGACTTCGTGACCACGAGCTTCGTCTCGGGGACGACGTTGACCTTCCCGCTATGGGTCTACGGCTCCACGCGCGAGGGGACGCCTCCCCAGGTGAACGTGATCGGGACGCTAATTTTCGGCATTGGACTCGTGGTGGCCGTGCTCTCCGGCATCATCAAGGAAAGGCGCGACAAGGCGCGCCTGCGGCTCATCAATGGCTAGGGGCTGGAAAATCGCGCCACCTCGATGCGAGGTCGGCATGGTGCGGGGGATTGCCCGGTCGGGTACCTCGCGCCGGGAAGAAGTCTCACAATGGGCGAGGCACGGGTCGCTACCGGCCCGGCAGTCGCTGCTTCGGCGTGAGATTGGGGCAGTTCCGTCCGGAGACCGCAACGCGGGCGGAGCTGAAGTATGGGGAAAGGAACAGTTGCATAAATGACAGACCAGCCGGAATCTAACCCGCTCGAGAGCGTGGATCCTTCGATCATCCGCGGCCTCACCATGCCTAGGATCAGCCGTAGGGGCTTTCTCGGCCTGGCGGGCGCAGGAATGCTTGGAGCCATCGCCGCTGCGTGCGGAAGCTCGTCCTCATCGTCTACGGGCACCACTGCCGGAGGCTCGTTCTCCTGGGCGACCGCCAAGAAGGCGGGCGTTCTCGACTTCGCCAACTGGCCGCTCTACATCGACCAGAACACCGTCAACGGCAAGACCGTATATCCCACCCTCCAGCAGTTCACCAAGGAGACCGGGATCAAGGTCAACTACCAGGAAGTGATCCAGGGCAACTCCAGCTTCTTCGGCAAGATCGAGCCCCAGCTCAAGGCAGGAAAGCCGACGGGCTACGACCTCATGGTCATCACCGACGGCCCGATCCTGACCCAGCTGATGATGTACGGCTGGCTGACGCCTCTCGACCACTCCTACCTTCCCAACTTCCAGAAGTACGGGGCTCCCAACGTGCAGAACCCGAGCTACGACCCGGGCAACAAGTACTCCTTGGCCTGGCAGTCGGGCTTCACCGGCATCGGCTACAACCCCGACCTCACAGGTGGGGAGATCACCTCACTCGCCTCCCTCTTCGACCCGAAATTCGCGGGCAAGGTGGGAATGCTGGCGGCGGTGGACACCCCGAACCTGGTGATGATCTACCAGGGTATCGATCCGACCAAATCCGGTCCCTCGGACTGGAAGAAGGCCGGCCAGCTGATGCAGGAGCAGAAGAGCAAGGGCATCGTCCGCAAGTACTACCAGCAGGACTACATCAACGCGCTGGAGAACGGGGACATCGCCATCTCGGTTGCCTACTCCGGCGACATCTATCAGGCCAACCAGTCCGCCAAGGGCTCGAACCTGAAGTTCGTGGTTCCCACGGAGGGCGTCTTCCGCTGGACGGACAACATGTGCATCCCGGCCCACTCGCTGCATCCGGTTGACGCAATCACCTACATGAACTACGTCTACAACCCGCGGGTGGCCGCCACCATGGCCGAGTACATCGACTACATGACCCCGGTGCCCTCCTCGAAGAACTACGTCATCCAGGACGCCAATGCTTCGAGCGGCTCCAACAAGGCCAGCCTGCTGGCCATGGCCAACAGCCCGCTGGTCTACCCGACCGCTGCGGACTTCACCCACGCCTACTACGGGCCCTCTCTCGACCCGACCGCCTACCAGACCTGGAACTCGATCTTCCAGCCGATCTTCCAGGCGTAGCGGGAGCAAAGGGTCTGTAGATCCAGGTACGCGCGAGGCGCACATCGTGCGCCTCGCGTTGCCCTTTCGGGGCTACGTATGATAGCGCGGCATTGGCCCCCCGGAATGGCCGGCCCGGCACCGGGCATCGGGCGGACGGAGATGGCAGCACAGGTTGGGTTCCGGAAGTGTATGATGTTAATTCCACGACGCGGGGTGGAGCAGCTCGGTAGCTCGTCGGGCTCATAACCCGAAGGTCGCAGGTTCAAATCCTGCCCCCGCCACCAAGAAAAGAGCAGTTCAGGGCCGGTCTCCAGGGACCGGCCCTTTTGCTGCCCGGAGACGCGTCCCACCAAATCTGGTTCTTCAGCTTTGAGCGGGGTCTGAGAACCTCAGGCCGTCAACCCCGTAGCTGATTCAGCTTGTGAGACCGGCCTCTCACGCTACGGCCGGGTCTTGCTGTGCATGCGACCAGGTCTTTTGTAAACCGCCCTACGTGGCCGGCCGGGACCGGGACCTCGAGGAGTCCAGCTCGCTGATCGAGATCCTCGCTTCCGGGGGCGCCGATCGCAGCCGGATCTTCTACGGCCTGCGAGGGGTGGGGAAGACCGTGCTGCTCATGGAGCTGAATCTCCTCGCCTCCGAAGCGGGCTGGGCTACGACCGACGTGCAGGAGGTCGGCTCCCAGCCCGACTTCAGGTCTACCTTCGCCCAGATGGCCGCCAGGTTGCTGCGGGAGATGAGCCGTCGGCACCGCATACGCGACCGGGTCGAGCGGGCTCTCGGGGTGGTCAAGGCGTTCAGCGTGGTCGCTCCGGGTGGCGTGCAGCTCAAGCTTGACATCGATACCGTCACCGGCGTGGCCGACTCGGGAGATCCAGAACAGGACCTTGTCGAGCTGCTGCGTGAGATCGGCCAGACGGCAGCCAGTGCTCAGAGCGGCGCACTGTTCCTCATCGACGAGATGCACAACCTCGACGCCGCTTCGCTGGCGGCGGTGTGCACGGCCTTCCAGGCTGTCAGCCGCGCCGCCCTTCCGGCCGGACAACGTGACGTCGTTCTTCTTCCGGGTGCGGGACGCTGTGGGCGCACCCGATGTGCGTCTCCACAACCTCCGGCACTTCACGGCAATCCAGCTCATCCGCGCTGGCATGGACATCCGGACCGTCGTCGACTTCCTCGGCCATTCCGATCCCTCCCTCACCCTCCGGGTGTACTCCCACGCCATCGAGGAACGGAACCGGGCTGCTGCCGCCATCATGGGCCAGGTGCTCGTAGCAAGGGAGGAACCCGCCGGACTGCCCTCCGGCGCAAAAGACTGGGCTCGTGTCCGACGAGACAGACCTCGAACTCCCCGAGCTTGATGGCGCCGAGACGGTTGGACGCATCACCGTCACCCAGTTGCGCTGGTGGAACGCACACTCGGATGCCTTCAGCGAAGCCGTCGCCGTCATCGAGTGGGACGAGCGCGCACGACAAGGAGGATCGTCCGGCGGGACTGGTGCGCCAGCGCGCCGAAGACCTCCTCGAGCGATTCGAGGTCGGCGAGTCCCCTCGGGAGCGTCACTCCCCGGGCGAGACCGGCCTGAAGTGCGGGAACTCCCACTTGAGCATCCCGTCGCGCTCCTCGAGGAGGGGATCCATCTGCTCCCAGAGCGAGAGCACGTCCGGGTGCTCGTGCGCCCGGTCGAAGCCGCCCTCGACCCACGTGAAGATCTCCACGTAGGTCGGCGGCTCGTCGAGGCTCCGGAACACTGTCGAGCGCTGCTCCGTGACGAGTTCGAGCTCACGCAGGGTGTCCCAGTGCCGTGCGAGCAGGGAGTCGAAGGCCCCCTCGGCTGCGGGGCGCACCCGGTAGGTGCAGATGACCGTTTCATTAGCCATACAGCTAAGTATTCGACCGGGACGACTGCCAGTCAAGAGGTTCGTGGGTTCGAGTCCCGCCGGGCCCACCAAGGGTTACATACAAAACCGACGAGGTCACACCTACAAAAGTAGTTCATCGCGTACGCGTGGGTGAGTGCTGAAACTCGAGCGCTGCAATCGTCGACCGGTGCGCTGCCGGATCGCCTCCTGCATGGCAACTACCGGACCGCCGCCGCCGGGATTCGTGTAAGAGTTGATGTCTCCGTGGGCCCGCAAACGCTGCAGCGTCCTTCGCTTGCCCGGCTAAGTCAATAGTCGAGGATGGCGAGTGGCTGCTGTCATACGGATCGGCCGTCACGCGACGACTGGGGTCACAGCGCATATTCGGTCGGTTGGTCGGGATTAATCCTGGGCCGGATGAGATTGCGAAGGTCGGCTTCTCGCAGCAAGGTGAGCTGACCGGTGTCGGTGCGAGTCAGAGGTTTGGCTTGCATTTTGTTAGCCACCTTGCAATACTTGTCAGGTGCCTAACAACCCTGTGGATCCCGAACACCAGTCAGCCGGCGCGTGGGCAAAGAAGTATCACTTCGCGTCCCGCGCCGTGATGGAAACCGTGCTGCGCCCATTCGATCTCGGCCCGACGCAGTGGTACGTGCTTTACGAGCTCGCGAACTCCGGCCCGACCTCGCAGCGTGATCTGGCTCGCCTGCTGCAGGTCGAGCGGGCGACGCTCTCCGGAGTTGTCGCCGTGCTGGCCCGCAAGGGGCTGGTCGAGCAGCATCCCGACCAGCGTGATCAGCGTCAGAAGGTTCTGACCCTTGCTCACGACGGCCGTGAACTATGGGAGCGACTTCCCGACCCGATCGAGCTCATCCTCCGCACCGCGTTCGACGGCATCTCTGACGACGACCTAGCCGCCACCGTCAGGGTCCTCAGCACCGGCACGGCACGACTCAACGACCTCCTCTCGAAAGGAACATCCCAATGACGGTTCTCGTTACGGGGGCAACCGGCCTCGTCGGCACCCGCCTCGTGAAGCGTCTCATCGACGCTGATGTCGACGTGCGCGCCCTCGTCCGGCCGGGCAAGACCGTGCCCCACGGCGTCGTCATCGTCGAGGGTGACCTCCTCGACCCGGCGACCTTGCCCGCTGCCGTCACCGGCGTCGACGCCGTGATCCACCTCGCGGCGGTCCTCCGCACCCCGTACCCCCAGGACATCACTCGCGCGAACGTCGAGGGCACAGCAAACCTCATCACCGCCGTTTCCGAACACGCGCCAAACGCGCGCGTGATCATGGCCAGCACCGGCCTGGTCTACGCTGCAGACCTCCCACACCCCGCCCGTGAGGACGACCCGACGACCGCGCCGATGCCGTACCCGGCAAGCAAAGTCATCGCCGAGCAATCCCTTCGTGAGAGCGGGCTCACCTGGAGCATCCTGCGGTTCGCGTTCGTGTACGGCGACGGAGACGGGCACCTCCAATCAGCGCCCGAACTGCTCGGGAGGTGGAACTGGCACCCTGCCGCGACTCTCAGCCTCATCCACCACCGCGACATCGCTGGCGCCATCCTCCTCGCGCTCGACGGCGCGATGGACAACAAGGTCGTCAACCTCACCGATGACGCCCCCGCGACGGTCGCCGAGATCGCACGGGTCGTCGGCGCCGACTACCCCGAGTCGAACAAGCCCCTAGAGAACCCATGGAACGGCCACCTCGACGGTACCCTCGCTCGCGAACTCGGATTCATACCGACGATGCGCAGCATGTACCAAGCAGCAGCAGCAGACGCGCTCTGACCGATCAACTGCGGGGCTACGAGCGGGCAAACCAGGCGGGCTCCGCTCAGTTGGAACCGAGCAGGCACGGCGCCACCAGATCATTCATTTCTGGTCACATTTTGGTCACAGAAAGTTCGACAGAGGGTGTCAGCGAACGATATCGACTGATGGGCTCCGTTGACATATGAGCGCGTCAGCCGGCATATTACGACACGTCGCAACTACGAGCGGTGGTTGCAAAAGTGCCAGGCCGTCAGGAGGGTGTCAGGTCTCCGGTCGCTACGCCTCAGTCGGGCAGGGAGCGGCCGTGCTCGTCCAAGCGGCCGAGCTCGTCCTCGTAGATGCGCTTCATGACCCGGGGGGCGAAGAGGCGCTCGAAGATGCCGCCGACGCCGCCCTTCCGGCCGGACAACGTGACGTCGTTCTTCTTCCGGGTGCGGGACGCTGTGGGCGCACCCGATGTGCGTCTCCACAACCTCCGGCACTTCACGGCAATCCAGCTCATCCGCGCTGGCAT
>JAKAEN010000256.1 GCA_021818355.1 Actinomycetes bacterium
GACCCGCCCGCTGGGCCGTCGCCGCGGGAGGTGGTGGCGCGGTCGCCGGCCTGGTCATCGGCATCTTTGCCTACCCTCCAACGGCGATCTTCGCAGCTCTGGAATTGGCCATTCCCTCCGCGCTCCTGGGAGCCTTGGCGGGAGCACTGTTCACACTCTTGGTTCGTGGCTACCGCCACAAGCATTAGGTGTCGAGGCCGGGGACCTGCTCCCGGCCGGGAGCAGGCGCGCCATCGGCCAGGTTTCGTGGCAAGCACGCCGACGCCTCGCGGAGGCCGATTGCCGCTAAGAGGTCCGGATCGCGACGAGGGTGTAGCTCAAGGGCATCGGCACCCAATCGGCAGGCGTCTCGAAGCGCTCGTTTTCGCCCCGCATCTCGGGAAAGCGCGCAAAGGATGTCCACGGATGCTCTTCCAAGTGGGTCAGGGCGAGACCATGACGCAGAAGTGCCGAGATCACCTCGGAGAGGCTGTGATTCCATGCGTAGGTGGTGTAGGTGCCGACGCTCTCCGCGCCGTCGGTGTATGAACCCTCGGAGGTCTCGATCATCGGATCACGGGTTTCGAAGTAACTCCCCTTGAGCAGCCACCCATCCTGACTTCGATCGATGATCAGCCCGAGGGGGTGCACCTCGTGGAGAAACAAGCGCCCGCCGGGCCGCAGAAGATGGGCCACGACCGATGCCCAACGATCGATGGAAGGTAGCCACATCAGGGCCCCCAGGCTCACATAGACCAGATCCGCGGAGGATGGCTCAAGGAGCTCGGGCACTTCATAGACGTTGGCGACGACGAAACTGGCCCGGGAGGAGAGTCCGAGGCGTTCGGCCAGCTCCTCCGCCTGGTCAATGGCGGCGGGCGAAAAATCGACGCCTACCACCCGCGCACCTGCGTTCGCCCAGCCGAGGGAGTCCTTGCCGAAGTGGCACTGCAGATGCACGAGATCGAGGCCGGCCACGTCGCCTAGCACGGCTTGCTCCCACGGGCGAGGAGGCGCGCCTTCCGCTATCCATTCATCGATGCCGTAGAACTCGGAGCGACGATGCGCAGGAACCGCGGCTTGCCAATAAGCCAGGTTCGCCTCGAAATACTCAGGGCCGGGTTCGGGGTCAGGTGACATGGTGCGCTCCACGCTAACGCGCCGGATAATGGCCGACCTCCGCCGAACCACCGGGTCGCCCGCCGGGAAGGTCCTGGACACCCGACGGGCGTATTGCCCATTGGCGCCAGGCCCTTGGACGCGAAGTGGATGCGGGGCTAGTCGCGCTCCTGCTCCGGCCTCATGGTCGGGAAGGCGATGATCTCCCGGATCTGGGAGTTGTCGGTTAGCAGCATGGCCAGCCGGTCGATACCGATTCCCAGACCGCCCGTCGGCGGGAGGCCGTACTCCAGGGCACGCAGATAATCCTCGTCCATGGACATGGCCTCCTCGTCCCCGGCACGGCCCACCTCGACCTGGTGAGCGAACCGCTCACGTTGCACCTCGGGATCGTTGAGCTCTGAGAAGGCGTTGGCGAGCTCCCGGCCGGCAACCACGGCCTCGAAGCGTTCCACGTGATCCGGCTTGGACCGGTGGTCTCTGGACAAGGGGGACACTTCGGTCGGGAAGTCCATCACGAACACCGGATCCCAAAGGGTGGACTCCGTCGTCTTCTCGTAGATCTCGAGCACCAGCTTCCCAGCACCCCAACTCGGATCGTCCTCGATGCCGACCTGCTTGGCAATCTCCACGAGGCGCTCGCGACCCAGCCCCGTGCTCACCTCGATGCCCATGGTCTCACTGGTCAGATCTTCGAGCGTCGCCCGGCGCCATGGCGGGGCAAAGTTGAGCTCGCGGCCCTGGTATACGACCTTTGAAGTCCCGTAAAGCGTGGTGACGATCTCGTTGACGAGCGACTCGGTGAGTTCCATGATGTCGCCGTAATCCGCATAGGCCTGGTAGAGCTCCAGCATGGTGAATTCCGGATTGTGCCTCGGAGAAATTCCTTCGTTGCGGAAGACGCGGCCGATCTCGAACACCTTCTCGAAGCCTCCGACGACCAGGCGCTTCAGGTAAAGTTCCGGCGCGA
Source organism: Actinomycetes bacterium (assembly GCA_021818355.1). Classification (GTDB taxonomy): domain Bacteria; phylum Actinomycetota; class Acidimicrobiia; order Acidimicrobiales; family Acidimicrobiaceae; genus Acidithrix. The sequence continues at coordinate 2,069 of JAKAEN010000256.1, forward strand.
TGCGCAGGAAGAGATCCATGTCCAGGGCATTGTGGTGAGTAACGAAGGGGCGGGCGAGCGCGCCTCCGGAGATGGGGTGGAGCATCGGCGTCTCCACCTCGATGAAGCCTCGGGCCTCCAGGGATCGGCGCATTATCGAAAGGATCCGGAAGCGCGTGGCCAGAGCGGTGCGAACCTCCGGGTTTGCCCAAAGGTCGGCGTAACGCTGGCGGTGCCTGGTGTCGACGTCGTTGATTCCGTGCCACTTGTCGCCAAAGCCTCGCCGAGCCTTGGCAAGGAGCACGAAGGACTCGACGAAGACCGAGAGCTCGCCCCGGCGGGTCTTAGCCACCTCCCCGGTGGCGCCGATCCAATCACCGAGCGACAGCGAGCAAAAGGCATCGAAGGATTCGAGGTCGTTGGCGCGAGCAAAGAGCTGGATGGAGCCAGTCTCGTCGCGAAGCTCGGCGAAGGCGATCTTGCCCTGGACCCTGAGGAGCATCACTCTTCCGGCGACGGAGACCTTTACACCGGAGCTTTCACCTTCCGCGAGGCCGGAGTACTCGGTAGCCAGCGCGCCGGCGTGCGCGGTCGCCTCGTAACGGTAGGGAATGCTCAACTCGTCCGCCATTTGCCCTCGATGCTCGTTGTACTCGACGCACCGAGTCTATTCGCGCCCCAGTCACCGGCCCGGAAGCGGCCATCGCCCTAGCGAGAGAGGATGTTGCGCTCGTAAAGTAGGCGAAGACCGTGCAAGGTGAGCCAAGGCTCGACGGCATCGATCTGGTCGCAGAAGGGCGCGATCACCGCAGCCAGGCCACCGGTGGCAATCACCTTGGTCTCCGGCCCGAGCTCGGCGCGGAAGGCCCTCACCATTCCATCGGTCTGCGCTCCGAATCCATAGATCGCACCGGACTGCATCGACTCGACCGTGGAACGGCCGATCACCCCGCGGGGTGGGGCAAGTTCGACCTTGCGCAATGCTGCCGCACTCGCCACCAGCGCGTTCATGGAGATCTCGACCCCAGGGCAGATCGCTCCCCCGAGATATTCGCCTCGGCCGCTCACCGCGTCGAAGGTCGTGGCGGTGCCGAAATCCACTACCACGAGCGGGATTCCGTAGAGGTCACGTCCCGCGACCGCGTCTGCAATGCGGTCGGCGCCGACTTCCTTGGGGTTGTCGTAGAGAATGGGCATGCCGGAGCGGACACCGGGACCGATGATCAGCGGTGCTGTGCCGAACCAGCGTTCGGCCATCTCCCTCAGCGACTGCGTGGCCGATGGAACCGTGGAGGAGATGACCACACCGGAGATGGAGTTCAGATGGTCAAGGCCCTTCATTCCGAGCAGCTGCACCATGAGCAGAGCCTGCTCATCGGCCGTGCGCTCCTCGACGGTGGCAATCCTGAAGTGGTGGGTGAGCCCTGTGTCCGCTTGGCGTTCGCGGGTTTCCTCGGGACCGTTCAGGCTGGATGCCTCGTAGACACCGATGACGGTGTTGGTGTTGCCGACGTCGATTACCAGCAGCATTCCTCCAGGCCCTCCTACTAATCGAAGACGGCGACGTTGTCGATGAGGCGGACTCCATCGTAGCTAGCTGCAATGAAGAACCTCGTGTCCGCCTCGAAGCGTTCGACCGGATGGAGATCCGCACCGCTCGCGGCTTCCAGATAGTCGATGAGGAGCTTGACACCCGCTTCATGGGCAGCGCTCTCGATGGAGCTGCGCATGCCGTCGATCACCGGCGCCGTTGCGCTCGCGAGCACCGCACTCGCGCGGCCCCTCTGGAATGCGCGGTACATGGCCGGCGCGGCCAGCCGCGCCGCGGGGGTTAGCAGGCGGTTGCGGGACGACAGT
>JAKAEN010000257.1 GCA_021818355.1 Actinomycetes bacterium
CCAAGCCGCCCTGTAGGTGAGCGCTCGGGCGGCCTCGACCTTGGTGGCCATGTCGGCACACATGAAAGCCACCGCCTGATGCTTGCCGATGGGACCCCCGAAGGCGTTCCGGGTCTTGGCATACTCGAGCGAGGCGTCGAGGCAACCCTGCGCGAGCCCGACGGCCAGAGCGGAGATCGCCACCCGACCGTCATCGAGGATGGCCAGAAACTGCGCGATCCCCCTTCCGGGCGTGCCGAGCAGGTTCTCCTTGGGGACACGCACGCCGTCGAGGTAGAGCCCGTGGGTGTCCGAGGCATGCCACCCCAGCTTGCGATAGGCGGGCTCGACGACCAGGCCCGGTGTTCCGGCCGGAACCAGGAAAGCCGATATGCCCTGATCGGTGCGGGCGGTCACGGTGATGACCGACGTGATCGGCGTCCCGCTGTTGGTTATGTAGGCCTTCGATCCGTTGATCACCCATTCGCCCGCCCTCTCGTCGAAGGTGGCGGAGGACCTGGTGGCCCCGGCATCGGAGCCGGCATCGGGTTCGGTGAGGCCGAAGGCGCCGAGCGCTTTCCCCTCGCACATCTCCGGAAGGTACCTGCGCTTTTGCTCCTCCGTGCCGAAGGAGTAGATGGGGTTGGCGCCGAGCCCCACCCCCGCGGAGAGCGTGATCGCCATGGAGGAATCCGCCCGCGCGAGCTCTTCGATGGCGATGCAAAGCGTCGCGAACTCGAGACCCAGGCCCCCATACTCCTCCGGGAAGGTGATTCCGAAGGCACCAAGCCTCCCCAGCTCAAGCACCGTATCCAGCGGGAATTGACCCTTCTCGTCCCACTCCTCGGCGTAGGGCGCCACCTTCTCGCGCGCGAAGGACTGCATCAGCCCTCTGAACTCATCCTGTTCCGCCGAAAAGCTGTAATCCATGGCCTAGAACCTATCCCCGCGGGCGACCCCGATGGAGGCAAAGTCGAAAGGGCTCAGCTGTAGAGATGCTCGACGTCCCCCGCCGACACCGACCTGATGCAGGAGTCGAGCTCGACCAGAAGGTGGCCCTGATTGGAGATGTCGAGCACCTGCCCGCTGATCACCTCGCCATCGCTCAGCTCGACCCGCACGAAGGACTCGAGCGTCGCGCAGGCGGCGCGATAACGGCCAAGGAGCTCGGCGAATGCGGGGGCAAACGATACCTGGAGCGGCTCGTATGCCGCCCTGAAGCGCCTCAGCAGATCAATGCGCAGTGCATCACGTTCGCCGGGGCCCAGCAGGCTTCCAGTGGCCTCGCGCAGGGAGGTGGCCGGACGCCCAAGCACCGCCAGATCTTCACGGCTCTGGTTCACGTTTATGCCGACCCCCACGACGACATAGCGCCCTACGGGGGTCTCACCTGCCTCGGCGAGGATCCCCGAGATCTTCTCCTTGCCCACAAGCAGGTCGTTAGGCCACTTGATGGAGGCCGCCACCCCCAGGGCCCTCAGGCTCTCCACGGCTGCCAAAGACATGGCGCATGTGGTTGCGAAGTAGTCGTTGACGGAGAACCTGGGCCGCAGCAGTACCGATACCAATACCGAGCTTCCCGAGACGTCGTCCCAGTTGCGCCCCAGCCTTCCCTTGCCTGCGCTTTGGTGATCGGCGGAGAGCGCCGTCCCCTCGCCCGCACCGCTCAGGGCCAGCCTCACCAGCTCCGCGTTCGTCGACGGGACCTCGTCGAAGTGCGTCAGAGTCCAGCCTCCGCCAAGGTCGGCTCGTCCCAATGTCTCCATACGTGGAAACATAGACCCTAAAATGAGTTGGTCAACCCTCAGAAAGGACCGGCGTGTTCAAGAAGATCCTTGTAGCCAACCGCGGCGAGATTGCCGTGCGGGTGATTCGAACCGCCCGGGAGATGGGCATCGCCACCGTAGCGGTCTACTCGGAGCTCGATCGTGACGCGCTGCACGTCCGCCTGGCCGACGAAGCCTTCGCCCTGGGCGGTCAGACGGCGGCCGAAAGCTACCTGAACACCGAGGCGATCCTGGGGGCTATCAAGGCTTCTGGCGCCGACGCCGTTCATCCCGGCTACGGCTTCTATTCGGAGAACGCCGATTTCGCACGCGCGATCAAGGAAATTGGCGTGACCTTCATCGGCCCCCCGCCCGAAGCCATCGAGGTGATGGGCGACAAGATCAGCTCGCGAATCGCCGCCGGCAAGGCCGGCGTGGCGGGCGTCCCCGGCACCACCGAAGTGATCCAGTCCGCCAGCGAGGTCATCGCCTTCGGAAACGAGCACGGCTGGCCGGTCGCGATCAAGGCCGCCTACGGAGGAGGCGGGCGCGGAATGCGCGTCGTCAACGATCCCGACAGCGCCGCCGCGGCACTGGAGTCCGCCCAGAGGGAGGCCGAGAAGGCCTTCGGCCGCTCCGAAAGCTATATGGAGCGCTACCTGACCTGGCCGCGCCACATCGAGATGCAGATCTTCGTCGACAACTTCGGCAACGGCGTTTGGCTGGGCGAGAGGGACTGCTCGAGTCAGCGCCGGCACCAGAAGCTGATCGAGGAGTCGCCGGCTCCCGACTTTCCCGACAACGTCCGCCAGGCCATGGGCGCGGCCGCCGTCAAGGTCGCACTCGCCTGCGGCTACCGGAATGCGGGCACGGTCGAGTTCCTTTACCAGGATGGGGAGTTCTACTTCCTCGAGATGAACACGCGACTTCAGGTCGAGCACCCGGTCACCGAGATGGTGACCTCGATGGACCTGGTCGAGCTGCAGCTCCGCATTGCCGCGGGCGAGCCTCTCGGCTTCACCCAGGAGGAGATCGTCCGCTCCGGACACGCCATCGAATGCCGCATCAACGCGGAGAACCCTAATCAGGGCAAGTTCCTGCCCTCTCCCGGGCGCATCACCAAGTTCGTTGCGCCGAACGGTTTCGGGACACGCCTGGACGCCGGGTACCTAGAGGGTGACACCGTCTCCCAGTACTACGACAACCTCATCGCCAAGCTCGTGGTGTGGGGCAAGGACAGGGACGCTGCGAGGAGGCGCATGCTCCGCGCTTTGCGCGAGACAACCGTCGAAGGCGTGGCGACCACCATCCCGGCGCACCTCCACATCCTTTCGCACCCCGACTTCGCCGCAGCGCGCCACTCCACCAAGTGGGTGGAGGATGTCGCCGGTCTGGCGGACCTGAAGGTGGAACCGCCCACACCGGCAGGCGACCAGGAGGATGCCACGGTCGCGCGTACGGTTCAGGCCGAGGTGAATGGAAAGCGTTTTGATGTGAAGCTCTATCTCCCGGAGGGATTCGGAGAGGGCGGGGGCGCGCAGAACGGCGCCAAGGTCGCTCCGGCCAGGCGCACCGGGTCCAACAAGAGCCGATCCCATGCGCATGGCGCCGTCTCGGGGGGTTCGGGCCGCATAGCCGTGCCCATGCAGGGCACCATCGTCAAGGTGCTGGTGGCACAAGGAGACAAGGTGGAGGCAGGCCAGACGGTCTGCGTCCTTGAGGCCATGAAGATGGAGAACGCGATCGTCGCCGACAAGTCCGGCGAAGTGGCCGAGGTCAAGGTCAAGGCCGGTGACACCGTCGGAACCGGCGACGTGGTGGTGGTCATCTCCTAATGGGACTGGAAGTCCCCTCTCTAATGAGAGAGGCTTTCCATCGAGCCGCTGACTGGTGCGCACTGCGTGGACCTGGCGGCTTGACAAGTCAAGGTCAAGGGGTGTCTAGGCGCCGTCCGGAGGTCGAAAAATGCGGCTGCGCCGGCATCTCGCATTGCCCGCGACGGGTGGGGAGGGCGCTCGGCGCGCGGCGCCCCTAGGGGCGCTTGAAGCCGGCACCGCCCAGGCTGACCACGATACGCCCATCGCGATCGCCGACCCGGCTGAGAGCGGCCCAGGCAGCCGCCGCGGTGGGCTCCACCCACAGGCCGGAGGAGGCCA
>JAKAEN010000258.1 GCA_021818355.1 Actinomycetes bacterium
AGTCATAATCACCTGCTTATTCTTCGCATTCTAATAGCCTTTGAATGTGCGGGGTGGGGCCAAGGCCGGTTGCCGCACTCCACTCGACGTTGCCGACCAGGAGGATTCCGTGTCCACTCTTGTCACTTTCCACGCCCATCCCGACGATGAATGCATGGTCACCGGGGGCACGATTGCCCGTTCGGCCGCGGAGGGTCACCGGGTGGTCCTGGTGGTCGCGACGGGCGGGGAGATGGGGGAGTACCCGGAAGGTTTCGTCTCCGGCCCCGAGGAGCTTGCCGTGGCCAGGCGCGAGGAGCTGGCCCGCTCGGCGGAGATTCTCGGGGTGGCCCGCGTTGTGCATCTTGCCTACCGCGACTCCGGGATGGCGGGCACCGAGGCCAACCAGGATCCGCGCTGCTTCGCCCAGGCGGATGTGGCCGAAGCCGCTCGCCGGCTGGCGACCGTGTTGAGTGAGGAGAGCGCCGATGCGGTCACCGTCTACGACGCCAACGGGGGTTACGGCCATCCCGACCACATCATGGTTCATCGGGTCGGCCTGGCGGCCGCGCGCATGGCGGGGGTGAGCGAGGTCTTCCAGGCGACCATGAACCGCGACCACATGCTCGCCCTCATGGAGGCGGCCTCCAAGGAGCACCCCGAGATGGTCTCGGCGGAGATGCGCGCCGAGTTCGAGTCGAGCCCCTTCGGCACCCCGGCGTCCGAGATAGACACCGCAGTTGACGTGAGTCCCTATCTGGGCAAGAAGCTGGATTCGCTGCGTGCCCACGCCAGCCAGATCGGAAGCACCGGATTTGCCCTCCAGCTGCCCGAGGAGGCTTTCGCGGCAGCCTTCTCCACCGAGTGGTTCATCTCCGCCACCGCGGGAGGGCGGCAGAGGAGCTGGATCTTCTAGTACCTATGCCAGGTGGCGCAGGCGCGCGCCGCCGCTCGGGATGGTGAAGCGGTACTGATGGGATCGCTTCAGGCTGAAATCGTGGCTGACCCGGTTGCGGCCGCCGGCCTTGGCCTGGTACAGGGCCGAGTCCGCCAGGGCCAGCAGTCTCTTGGCCGCCTGGGCGGCATCCTGCAGTTCGGAGGGTTCCAGGTCGGCCGTGGTGGCCACTCCGATGGAGATGGTCGCCTTCAAGTGGCCGTCCTCGGCCAGCCCGGCGGTATGGCTCTCTATCCTCTTGCGCAGCTTCTCCGCCGCCGCCAGCGCCCCGGGGAGCGGCGTCTCGGGCAGGAAGATCACGAACTCCTCGCCGCCGTAGCGGCCGATCAGGTCCCCGGTGCGCAGGCTGGTGCGCAGGCGGCGACCGATGGCGCGCAGGACCACGTCGCCGTTGAGATGGCCGTAGGAGTCGTTCACCTCCTTGAAGTGATCCAGGTCGACGAAGAGGAGCGAGGCCGGCGCCTCGCGCGTCATGCACTCGGCCAGGCTGTGGATCATGCGGGACATGAAGCTCGCCCGGTTTGGCAGCCTGGTGAGGGCGTCGGTGTGGGCCAGGTTCTCCAGACGGCGGAATCGCGTCACCTGCGAGACCGCGTTGGCGCACTGATCCGCGAAGTACTCGAGCGCCTCCACGTGGTAGGGCTCCGGGAAGAGGCCGTTCACCGGCTCGTCGATGGAGATCAGGCCGATCAGGGTGCCCTCGTCGTCGTAGAGGGGGATGGTCAGGGAGTCGAGCGGGTGCCACATCCCCGGCTTCCAGTCCGAGCGGACCTCAGGCACGCTGAGCGCCGCGACCAGCTCATCCGGGATCGGGAAGCGGGTGTGATCGATCAGGTAGGAGCGGCTGATCCGCGCCTCCGGGCGCATCATCGGAGCGAAGTCGTCGAGGTCGAGCTCGTTGTCGAGCAGGTGGCGCACCTGCTCGGGTGAGATTCCGTAGGTCGCCCTCACCCTGAGGCGGCTGGAGCCCGGCTCGAGCAGCATCAGCCCCACTCGGGAAAAGCCGCCCGCCTCGGCCATGGTGCGCACCATCTCGGCGAGCATTGCATCGAGCTGTATCTCGCGCTGCAGGGTGGTGCTCGCCTCGAAGAGCCGCGCCACCTGCTGGCGCTGGGCCTCCAGCATGCGCATTCGCGCCGCCGCCTCGCTGTTGGCCCGCACCAGTTTGAGGGCTACCGAGCTCAGGCTGGCGAAGCTCTCCAGAACCAGGGCTGAGTCGGGGTCGGGGAGCTTGCCGTCCAAGGGGTCGTCCGGATTGAGCAGTCCGATCAGCCTGCTGCCTTCGCCGAGCAGGGGCACGAAGAGCAGGGAGGCCGGGTGCCATTCGCCGTGCTCCCCGGCCCTGGAAGGGGTGGAGACGAAATGTGGCGCGATCTCGGGGTCGGCGAGCATGGGGCTGCGCCCGTCCAGGTAGACGGCCCCGCTGATCCGCTCGGCGACCTCCTCGACCCGCTGATAGGCGGCCAGGGGAATCTTGTAGCCATCGGGCAGCTCCACCGGAGCCGCGTTCGCCAGGCTGGCCGCGCTGCGCGCCCGGAAATTGCAGTCCGGCTCGAGGATGTAGATGATGCAGCGTCCGAAGCCTAGATGCTCGCAGACGCTTGTGGAGATGAGGTCGAGCAGCTCGCCCTCGTCGTGGCTGTCGGAGATCGAGCGAGCCACGCCGAGGACCCCGCGCAGGCGTTCCAGCGCCTGCTTGGCGCTCTTGTCCACCTAATCCGCCCCTCTCGCGTCGAGCATTGCAGCCTCCAGCCCCCTTCTTGGGGCGCGCGAAGTATCGCCCGAAGCCGGCCTTGAGATAGTTTTCGGCCGTCGCGGGCTTGGACTTGAAGTTCCGGCGGGCCTGACAATACCGGATGCCGGCTGCGGACTCAGGCCGAGGGCGCCTTGGTAGTCCTTCCCAGGCGGCGTGCCGGCTTGCGGCCCTGCGGGAAGAGTTCGGCGGGGGCGTTCTCCACCAGGTAGCGGGCCGTGTTGATCAGGCCGACATGCGTCAGAGCCTGGGGGAAGTTGCCCAGCATCCGGTGGGATTCGGGATCGTACTCCTCGGAGAAGAGCCCCAGCTGGTTGCCGAGCGATAGCAGGCCGTCGAAGCGGCTCTTGGCCTCCTGGAAGCGGCCCTGGAGTATCAGGTTGTCCACCAGCCAGAAGCTGCAGGCCAGGAAGACTCCCTCGTGACCCGGGAGTCCGTCCGCGTCGGAGTCGGTGGTCTCGTAGCGCTTGACCAGCCCTCGGGAGGAGAGGCGCTCGTCGATGGCCGCGACGGTGGCAACCATGCGCGGATCCTTGGCGTCGATGAAGCCCACCAGGGGAAGGCGGAGCAGCGAGGCGTCCAGGCGGTCGGAGTCGTAGTCCTGAACGAAGGTGCCAACCCCCTCGTGGAAGCCCTTGGCCATAACCGATTCCCGGATCTCTTCGCGGACCTTGGTCCAACGCTCGAGCGGCCCGGGTGCCCCGTACTCCTGGATGAGCCTCACCGCCCGGTCGAAGACCACCCAGGCCATGACCTTGGAGTAGGTGAAGTGCCGCCTGGGGCCGCGAACCTCCCAGATCCCCTCGTCGGGCTCGTTCCAGTGCCCCTCGACGTGCTCGACAACCGCGGTGAGAAGTGGCCAGAACTCCTCCAGAGGCTCCACTCCCGAGCTTTGGAAGATGTAGAAGGCGTCCATCAGCTCGCCGTAGACGTCGAGCTGGAACTGCTCGGAGGCGGCGTTGCCCACTCGCACCGGAGAGGAGCCGAGGTACCCCGGCAGCCACTTGAGGCTGTATTCGGGAATCAGGCGCTCGCCCCCGATGCCGTACATGATCTGCAGCTGGGTCGGGTCGCCGGCGGCGGCGCGCAGCAGCCACTTGATCCAGCTGGAGGCCTCGTGCTCGAAGCCGTCGACCAGCATGGCATTCAGCGTGAAGGCGGCATCCCGCAGCCAGCAGTAGCGGTA
>JAKAEN010000259.1 GCA_021818355.1 Actinomycetes bacterium
AAGACTCGCCATCCAGCATGCCCTCCCCGGTGACAACCAGGTCGGCGGCCTCCACCAGCTCGTCCAGGCCGAGGTAGTCGGAGACGACGGAGAAGCCTTCGACGATCTCCGCCCCCGCGGCCCACAGCATCCCCGAAAGGCCTCCCGCGGCGCCGGATCCAGGAACGCCGCGCGGATCGCGGCCGAAGCGGCCAATCAGCAGCTCGGCGCTCCCAGCGAGCCTCCTCTTCAAGAATGCGACCTGGGCCGGCGTAGCGCCTTTCTGAGGTGCGAACTCCTCTGCGGCGTCCAGGTAAGTGGTGCGAACATCGACCGCGGCAACGACTTCGACGCCTACCGGAATCCCGCGGGGTCCGAGGGCCTCCAGCGCACCCATTCCCCCGTCCGTGGTTGCCGATCCCCCACAGCCCACCACCACTCGTCGCGCCCCTTGCTCGAGCGCAGCCCGTATGAGCACCCCCGTTCCGTAGGTGCTCGCTGCGACCGGGTCATTCTGATCGGGTCCACCCACAAGGGCGAGGCCGGATGCGCGTGACATCTCCACCACGGCATCCCCGCCGGGAAGTACCGAGTATGAGGCGGTGATCGGCCGCAGCAGGGCATCGACGGTCTCGGCTTCGACCGGGCGGCCGTCAAGGGCCTCGATGAGACCCTCCCCACCGTCCGAAACCACCCTTCCGTCGACTTCGGCAACCGGCGAAAGTGCCGCTCGCGCAACGTCGATGAACTCACTCGAGGAGAGGGTCCCGCGAAACTTGTCGGGGAGGAGCAGGACTCGCACCCCCTGCACTCTAGCCCTTCTTCACCAGGCGTCCCGGGCCGGACCAGGGTTCCCCGCTGGGCTAGTTTCTAGGCGATGGCTGAATATTTCGTGGTTTCGAATCGGGGACCCTATGGCGCGCACCTTCGCGATGGGCAGCCGACACTAAGACGGGGCGCCGGCGGTCTGGTGACGGCGATGCTTCCCCTGGTGCGCCAAGGGACGATGGGCTGGACCTTCCCTATATCGACGGACACCGAGAGGGCGGCGCTCTCCGCGGGGCTGTACGGCACGGAACTCCCCGGCCTCGATCCGGTTGCCGTCGATCCCGACGACTACGAGGGCGCGTACAACCGGATCTCCAACGAGATCCTCTGGTATTTGAACCACGGCATGTTCTCGCTAAGCCGCACGCCGTCCTTCGACTCACGCTTCTATACGCACTGGAAGCAGTACAGCGCCTACAACGAAAGCATCGCCGAGCACCTGGCCGACGGGCTGCCCGCGGGAGCTGCGGTCCTTTTGCAGGATTACCACCTGTTTCTTGTGCCCAAGTTCCTTCGCAAGCACCGGCCGGACCTTCGCCTTTCGCTTTTCCTGCACACCCCGTTCGCCGAGCCTGGCGAGTTCTCCATCCTCCCTTCCTCCGTGGCTGCCGAGATCCTCGCCTCCCTGGGCGACCTGGACCGCATAGGGTTCCACAGCAGCCGCTGGAGGGACAACTACCTGGCCACCTGTGATAGGAACGATGCCTCGACCGCGGCGGTCACGTGGGTGGCGCCGCTGGGTTCCGATGAGGCGGAACTGGAGGAATCCTGCGCGGACCCGGCGGTGGCGGAACGCGCCGCGCAGCTGGCCGCTTTGGCAAAGGGCCGCCGAATCATCGGCCGCGTCGACCGGATGGAGCCTTCCAAGAACATACTGAGGGGGATCCACGCGGTGGTGGAGCTGTTCAAGTTCTACCCGTGGATGATGCGTGAAGTGGTGCACGTGGCCAACTGCTACCCGAGTCGCGAAGCCTTGAGTGATTACGCCTCCTATGCATCGGAGGTCTCGGCCGCCGCCAAGGAGGCCAACTCCTACCTCCGATCCATGGCCAAGATCCTCGGATTCGAGCCGCCGGGGGATCCGATCGAGATCATGAGCTCAGACGACTATCCACTGTCGCTGGCGCTACTCCGCCAGTCCGACATCCTCTTGGTAAACCCGATTCGGGACGGACTGAATCTTGTGGCCAGCGAGGGACCGCTCATCAATCAGAACGACTGCCCGCTGATCCTTTCGCGCAATGCGGGAATCGCCGAGGTCGTCGGCGATGCGGCAGCGGTGGTAAACCCCTTCGACGTCCGCGAAACCGCCTTGGCGCTCTTTTCGGCCCTTCAACTTGAGGCGGCTGAGCGCCGCGCGCGCGCAGCGCGCCTTAGAGCGGCGCTCTCGTCGCAGAACCCGGCAGTGTGGATGGATGCTCAGGTCTCCTGGCTAAAGGGGCAAGGCCACCCGTAGCAGCTGATCCAGGACAAAGGCGAGCTCGTCCTGGTCTCGGGCATGCACATCGCCCAGACCAAGCAGCTCCGGCGGCGTCTCGGCACCGCCTTGTACGAGGATTGCCACCCGTGGCTCTCCGGCCATGCGCTGTTCGTGCATGATCTGGAAGACCTCGAGATCCCCGTAGTCATCGCCTGCGAATATGCACGGGACACCGTGTTGGAGGACGCTCAAAGCGGCGGTGCGCTTGCTGGGCGCGGACTCCGGTGCAATCTCATAGACCATCTTTCCGGCCATGGCACTCAGACCATGATTGGGCAGCACCCTGTCGATCCAGTCGAGGAGAGCGTCCTTCATCGACGCCGCATTGCGATAATGAAAGGCGAGCGACGACCCCTTGTCTTCGAAGAGAATCCCGTCCACCGGTGCGTCCAACCACTGGCGGCGAATCTCCTCCAAGGTTGCCAACTGGCCTTCGTCGAGATTCGCCGTTCCGATTACTCGCCCGCTTAGGTCGGCGCGGACAAGGCCGTATTGCCCGAAGAGCTCGACATTCCCGGCACCTTCCGTCTCCCTTAGGAAGGCGAGTTGCTCAGCCAGGAAACCCACCGGGCGTCCCGAGATGATCGAGAGCCGTGCGCGGGAGGCGATCCTCTCCAACACGACGGCCATGGATGGATGGGTGCGCGCCTGAGAAGGCACCGCCACGATCGGCGCTATGGTCCCATCGAAGTCGAGCAGGAAGGAGAACGGACCTGGCATGCCTGTAAGGTCGGCACTCGCCCTCGCAAGTTCGGCGAAGACGTCACCCGGCAACGTCGGCCCCGAGCACCACATTCACGTCGGACGGATAGATGTTGGGCAATGGAGCCGCGCTCGTCAGCGGCTTTGCCGCCGATGCGGGGAGCCCGAGGATCTCCGCGATTGCCTGGCCCGCCACCTGGAAGCCCGCGTAGTAGTACACAGTCGTCTTGCCCAGGTTGGATACCGTGGCGTTGATGGGCACCACGACGTTGAAATCCAGGCTCTGAAGCTTCTGGGTTATGCGGCCCGCGGCGCCGGCTACACCCGTCCCGTTCGCGACTCGAACCGTCACCTGCGCGTTGGCCGGGTTGGCACCAGCGGCCAGCTTGGGCTGCGTGGTCGTGGTGGTGGTTACAACGACCGTCGTCGGTGGAGTTGTAGTAACTGGAATGCTCGCCGCCGTCGTGGGTGGGGCCTTGGCGACCACCGTCGTCGAGGGTGCCAGATCTGCTGCGGAAGTCTTGCCGGCGGCAAGCCCGGCTGAGGTTCGGAGATTGCCGATTCCCAGCACAATGGCCAGAATGAGGCAGATGCTGATGACGAGAGCGACCGTCTCGCGGCTCGTGCGCCCAAGTGGCAGAGCATCAGGCTTGTCTGACGAGGGACCGCGCGAACCCGGTCTTCTCGGCGGACGCCGCTGGACCTCGCCCTCATCGGTCGCAGCCTCTCGCCTGGCGCGGGCGGCCCCGCCCACGCCAGCCCGCTTGGTGGAGGATGGAGCGCTGGGTCGGCTCGAGGGTGCAGGTGGCAGAAGGTCGGACTCCGCCGGAGCGCTGGGTCGGCTCGAGGGTGCAGGTGGCAGAAGGTCGGACTCCGCC
>JAKAEN010000260.1 GCA_021818355.1 Actinomycetes bacterium
CCGACATCCGCGCGTTCAAGGACCCGAGCGCACCGAAGGTGCCGATCATCCGTCACCCCGACGTGCGGATGATGCTGATGCGGCAGAAGGCCTACGCCGAGGGGAGCCGATCGCTCCTGCTCTTCGCCGCCTACTGCGCCGATCGCGAGCGGGTGGCGACGGACGAGAAGGAGAAGAAGAGCTGGGACTACCTGACCGAGATCCTGACGCCGATCTGCAAGGCCTACTGCTCGGACATGGGATTCCGGGTCACCGAGTGGGCGCTCCAGACCTATGGCGGCTACGGCTACATCGAGGAGTATCCCGCCGCGCAGTACCTGCGCGACGCTAAGATCGCCTCGATCTACGAGGGAACGAACGGTATCCAGGCGCTCGATCTCGTCGGCCGCAAGATGTCGATGGACGGGGGCGCGCCGCTGATGGCGCTCGCCGGGCTCTTCGCCAAGTTCGTCGAGGCGAACAAGAGGAACCCGATCCTTCGCGGCGAGCTCGAGGCCTTCACCGAGGCGCGCGACCACTGGGGCGAGATCAACGCCTTCTTCATGGCCTCGGCGCTCCAGAAGCAGCTCATGGTGCCGATCGTCAACGCGACCCACTACCTCGAGATCTGCGGCGACCTGATGATGGCCTACCTGCTCCTCGATCAGGCGGTGATCGCGATCCGCAAGCTCGAGGCGCTCGGGGTCAACCCGGGCGACGCGAAGGCGGTCGCGGCGCTCGCGAAGGACAACGACGAGGCGCGCTACCTCGACGGCAAGATCAAGACCGCGCGCTTCTTCTGCGCCTACGAGCTGCCGATGGTGAAGGGCAAGTGCGCCGCGATCAAGAGCGGCGACATGAGCGCCATGACGATCCAGTGGGACGGCGAGTAGCCCCCCGCACCCCCCGCCTCCTGGTCTAACGTAGAGCGCATGGATTCGAGAACGCGCGCATGGCCCGCGCGAAGCGAGTGGCCACCGTCGCGGAGTGGAACGCGACGATTCTCCGAGGGTGACGGGTCACCTGGCGAGAATCGTTGCAGGAGCGCGACGATACTCCGAGCCCCCAGTGCCAGGATAGTTGTCGCCTGTATTTTGCGCCGAACCTCGGGGGCGGAGAACGAGGTGAAGCATGACCAAGCCTTTCTCCCTGGCCTTCAAACAGCAGATGATCAGCCGGCTCATCGGTCGTGATGCCGTGAGCGCTGGCCGCCTCTCCCGTGAGGTGGGAATTGCGCAGCAGACCCTCTCGCGGTGGCTCGAGGAAGCGCGTAGCCTCCCGTACATGGCACCCCGCAAGAGGAATGGCTCGACGGTTTCCCTGGAGGACAAGGTTCGGATTCTCTCCGAGGCTGGCAAACTAGCCGGTGACGAGCTCACAGCGTGGCTGGAGCGAGAAGGAGTCAGCCTGGCCGAGCTCAAGCAATGGCGCTCGTCGCTCTCTGATGGAGAGAACAACGGGCTGCTCAGGTACATCCGCGAGCTGGAGAAGGAGCTCGCCCGGAAGGACAAGGCTCTCGCCGAGGCAGCGGCCCTCCTGGTGCTCAAAAAAAAACTCCAGGGCGTGTTGGGGGTAGAGGACGACGACACGGACGAGGAGAGCGGGAAGTGATTCTGGAAGTCGTCGCGGAGGCCCAGACCTCGGGGGTGCGGCTGGGTGCAGCCTGCTCGGTGATCGGCGTCTCCGCCCGGACCATCGAGCGCTGGCGGAGAGACTCGGGAGAAGACCGTCGCTGCGGGCCACACCATCTCCCGAAGAACGCGCTCTCGCCTCGGGAGCAGGAACGCCTGCTGGACGTCATGACGGCCCCCGAGCACGTGGGGCTCTCACCCAAGCAACTCGTACCGCGCCTCGCCGACCAAGGCACCTACCTCGCCTCTGAATCGACCATGTACCGCCTGCAGCGACGGTGCGGATTGCGTCGGCCGCATCGCGCTCCCCTTCGCACCCATGTCACTCGCGCCGGCGTCATTCACCAGGCCGTCGGGCCCAATCAGGTCTGGAGCTGGGACATCACCTACTTGCCGACGCTGGTCCGCGGCTGCTTTCTCTACCTGTACCTGGTCATGGATGTCTGGAGCCGCCGCATCGTCGGATGGGAGGTCTACAGCCGCGAAAGCGCCGACAACGCGGCCGAGCTCATCCGACGGGTTTGCGACGGGAGCGGGGTTGATCCCGAGGGCATCGTCCTGCATTCGGACAATGGCCGGCCGATGCGAGGCAGCACCATGATCGCCACTCTCCAGTGGCTCGGCATCGTCCCGTCCTTCAGCAGACCCCACGTCTCCAACGACAACCCCTACTCCGAATCGCTATTCCGCACACTGAAACACACGCCGGCCTATCCGCGACTCCCCTTCGCGAACCTCGAGGCAGCTCGCCGCTGGGTCGCTCGATTCGTGGATTGGTACAATCGCGAGCACCGCCACAGCGCCATTCGCTACGTCACGCCCGACGAGCGCCACCGCGGTGACGAGATAGATATCCTCGCAAGGCGGGCCGAGCTGTATCGCCGAGCTCGTTGCCTCAAACCCGAGAGGTGGTCCGGCGAGGCGCGCAATTGGACGCCGGTCGGCACCGTCACCCTCAACACCGAACCACGGCGCGCTGTGGAGCTCGCCGCGTGATCACCGAAGGCGACATCTATCTTGACGCCCAGCGCCGGGAGAATCGTCACCCGCGCTGCGATTGTTCCGGGGTGGCCTGCGGCGCGTGACTCGCCAGCCTCGAGCGCTAGCGGCGCGTTCTAGCCCAGGCCCTTGGTCTTCACGCTGTGCTCCTTCGCCCACTGACCGAGCGCCGCCTTGAGCGGCTTGCCCATCCCGTTCGGCAGCCCGAACCTCTTGCCGTTCCAGCGGATGATCCGCATCCAGAGCGTGTGCTTGATCATCTCGATCTGAGTCGCGTCCATGACCAGGCTGCCCTCGTTCTCCGCGACGGCCTGCTGGAGCGCCGTTTCATCCACCACCGTCGGTGCTTCCCCGGGTTTCGGAGCAGCGGCCGCGGCGATCGCGCCGCCCACGAGCCCGCCGAGCCCCTGCCCGATGGCGGCTGCCCAGGCGCCCCCTTGCTTGCTGCAGACGAAGTACAGGCGTTCGGGGGCGAGGAAGAGGTGACCATGGAATCGCTTCATCCCGAGCTGCATCGAGAGCGGATAGGGGGTCATGTCGGCGGTCTGCATTGTGGTGTCCTTTCTGTTGGCCACGAACCGCAGAGGATACGGCGCCCGATGCGGATTCTTCCGGACCGAGAACGGACAGCCTGCGATGGCGAGGGGCAGCGCCCTGGCGCTACTTGAAGTAACCGAGGGCGCTCACCATGATCGAGCCCTTGAGCCCGAAGCTGTCGAGCTGGACCCAGGGGTAGGGGGCGGCCGCAGCGTTGCTCCAGTAGTTCCGATCGCTCTGATACGGATCCTCCTCGTTGACGCCGACGCAGAGCACGTTGGGGTGCGTGCCCGCGAAGCGGATCGCGATGAAGAGGTGCTCGCCGGTGGCCAGGGTCAGCGGCGAGGCGAGATCCAGCGAGACCTCTCGACCCTCGCTCGTGATCGACTTCGGGTCCATGGCGGGCACGGTGAGCGTCAGCGGCGAGGTCGGGGAGGCCGGTGGCTTGACGCCGGAGGAGACGTAGAGCTCCACCTTGTGCTCGAGACCGGCGTTGCACTCGACGCTCTGACTCGCGCCGTGTCCGAGGTGGTAGCGGATGGTCCTCACCTCGAACGGATAGGCCGAGGGGGTCAGGCGTCCGGCGCAGAGGTGGGACTCCTCGCCGGGGTCGGGGGTGAGCAGGGTCGCGTTGCACTTCTCGCTCGCGTTGGAGAGGAGCTGGATCGGCCGCGACGTGTCGGAGGCGAGGCGATCGTGACCGG
>JAKAEN010000261.1 GCA_021818355.1 Actinomycetes bacterium
GGTTGCGCCCAAGCTTGCGGTAGGGCTCGGTGTCGACGACACCGTTGGCACGCAGGGTGCCGGCGACGAGCTTGGCGTCGATGTCATCCGAGAAGTCGATGGTCGCCACGACCTTGGAGCGCATGGAGGGATCCTTCACGAACGGGGTGGCGAACTTAGAGGACTCCGCCCAGGCGTAGACGGTCGAGGAGGAGCGCTCGCTCCGTCCGGCGGAAAAGGCCAGGCCGCCGTTGGCGAGCATCCAGGAGACCTGCTCGTTCATCAAGAAGATGGTCGCCAGCGCAGGCGTGTTGTAGGTCTGGTCCTGGAGCGAGTTGTCTATGGCGGTTACCAGGTCGAGAGCGGGCGGTATATACCGGCCGGAGGAGGCAATGGAGCGAGCGCGCTCGATGGCCGCAGGGGACATCGCCGCCAGCCAAAGTCCTCCATCGGAGGAGAAGGCCTTCTGAGGCGAGAAGTAGTAGCAGTCGAACTGCGTGGGATCCACCATCAGGCCGCCGGCACCGCTGGTCGCGTCCACGGCCACCAGACCCTTGGCTCCATCGGGGCGGCGGATCTCCATGGCAACGCCCGTTGAGGTCTCGTTGTGGGTCAGGGCGTACAGGTCGATCTCGTCGTTGGACTCAGGAAGGGGGTGCGATCCGGGCTCGGAGGCGATGATCTGGGGATCCTCGATGAAGGGGGCCTTCTTTGCGGAGGCGGCGAACTTGGAGGAGAATTCGCCGAAGGAAAGGTGCTGGCTCTTGCGCTCGATGAGCGAGAAGACGGCGGTGTCCCAGAAGTAGCTTGCGCCGCCGTTCGCGAGCACGATCTCATACCCCTCGGGGAGGGAAAAGAGCTCGGAGAGCCCACGACGGAGCGAGCCCACGACGGACTTCACGGTCTTCTGGCGATGGGAGGTTCCCAGGTAGTCCTGCCAACGGCCGGCCAGCGCATCGACCGCCTCTTTGCGCACCTTGGAAGGCCCGGAGCCGAAACGGCCGTCTCGGGGGAGGAGCTCGGCGGGGATTACGATGTTGCTGTTGACTTTGTTGTCGCTCATTTTCCAGCCGTTTCAGTTCAGGAGGTTCCGGTGACCACAGAGAGCAGGACGCGCATCTCCGCCCGCGTGGCGTCCGTCGCTGAGTCCGCGACTCTTGCCATCGATGCGAAGGCAAAGGCCCTGAAAGCGGCGGGAGTCGACGTGATCGGTTTCGGCGCGGGGGAGCCTGACTTCCCAACTCCACCATTCATCGTAGAGGCCGCTGCCAGGGCCTGCGCCGACCCCAGGAACCACCGCTACACCCCCACCGCCGGCCTTCCCGAGCTGCGGGAGGCGATCGCCGCCAAGACGTTGCGCGACTCCGGACTGGCTATCGAGGCATCCCAGGTTCTGGTGACCAATGGCGGAAAGCACGCCATCTACAACGCCTTCGCCACCCTGCTCGACCCTGGTGACGAGGTTCTGGTGCCCGAACCGTACTGGACCACCTACCCCGAAGCCATCCGCCTGGCCGGAGGGGTGCCGGTCTTCGTGCCCTCCTCCGTCTCCTCGGGCTACAAGGTCTCCCCTGCCGATCTGGATCGCTACATGAGCCCGCGCACCAAGGTGCTGCTCTTCGTTTCGCCCTCCAACCCCACCGGAGCGGTTTACACCCGCGCCGAGACCGAGGCTGTCGCGGCTTTCGCGGCCGAGCGAGGGCTATGGATTCTCGCCGACGAGATCTACGAGCATCTCGTCTACGACGAGGCGGTCTCCACTTCCATCGCCACGGTCGACCCGAGGGGCTTGGACTACACGGTGATCGTCAACGGCGTCGCCAAGACCTACGCCATGACCGGATGGCGGGTGGGCTGGATGATCGGACCCAAGGATGTGGCCGCGGCCGCAATCAACCTGCAGTCACAGAGCACCTCCAACGTCAACAACATCGCCCAGCGTGCCGCCATCGCCGCGCTCACCGGTGACCAGTCGGAGGTCGAGGTAATGCGGCAGGCCTTCGACCGGCGCCGCCAGCTGATCGTCTCGCTCCTGCGCGGCATCCCCGGGGTCGTATGCCCGATGCCAGAAGGCGCCTTTTACGCCTATCCCGAAGTGGGAGGGCTGCTGGCGCGCGACTACGCCGGAACCAGACCGACCAACTCCAGCGAATTGGCGGCGGTCATCCTCGATCAGGCAAAAGTCGCGGTGGTCCCGGGGGAGGCCTTCGGCACTCCCGGATTCTTCAGGCTCTCCTACGCCCTGTCGGACGCCGACATTGAAGAGGGGATCAAGCGCATCGCCAAGCTGGTCGAGCAGGCGGTCTGACGGACTCGCTCATGCAAGGGGGTGCGGGACGCCGTAGCGATTGTCGCCGGCCTCCCCGCGCGAAGCCAGCATCACCAGAACGACGATCCAGCCCACCAGAGGCACGAGGTTGAAGAAGATCCAGCCGCCGCTCCGGCCGGTGTCGTGCAGTCTCCGCACCGTCACCGCCAGTCCGGGGATTATCAGCCCCAGGTCGAGCAGGAATATGAGTATTGCCCCAAGACGGCTGCCCCCGAGCAGATAGTCGACCGCCGCCAAGGCGATGACCGCCGCGAGGGTATACCACCAGTACTCGGCTCTGCTGGCCCTGCCCGAGAAAGTCGCGTACTGCCCGAGCACGCTGCGCACCGCGAGACCGATCATTTACACCTCCGCGCGGACTACAGCCGCCCACACTCCGGCTCCGCGCGGCAAGCATGCCTTCCGCGAAGCGCATCCCTTCAGTTAGGCTGGTTGGCAAAGCCGGAATCCGCCTCAGATACCGGCTCGGGCCTCCCCACCAGCCCGAATTTAGCGCACAAGACCTAGCCCCCTGGAGATTTAAATGGCAAGGATTCTGGTCACCGAAGAGATAGCCGACAGCGGGCTCGACCTGCTCAGGGCGGACGGGCACCTCGTTGACGTCCAGCTGGGCCTCTCCGCCGAAGAGCTCCTCCGAGCGATTCGCGGAGCCGAGGGGCTGATCATCCGCTCCGCCACGAAGGTAACCCAGGAGGTGATCGACGCCGCCACCGACCTCGTCGTGGTGGGCAGGGCCGGCATCGGCCTCGACAATGTGGATGTGAATTATGCCACAAAGAGGGGGGTGATGGTGGTGAACGCACCTCAGTCCAACATCCTCTCCGCAGCCGAGCTCACCATCGCGCTTCTCCTGGCCCAGGCGCGCAACGTGCCCCAGGCGCATACGGCGCTGGTGAACGGGAAGTGGGAGCGCTCCAAGTGGGAGGGCGTTGAGCTCTACGGCAAGGTCCTCGGCATCGTTGGCCTCGGTCGCATCGGTGCCCTGGTCGCACAGAGGGCCCTCGCTTTCGGCATGAAGCTGGTCGCCTACGACCCCTACATCGCCAAGGAGCGGGCCAAGCAGATGGGCGTGGAGATGATGGACCTGGACGAGCTGATGGCCGTCTCGGACTTCGTCACCGTCCACCTGCCCAAGAGCAAGGAAACGGCGGGCCTGATAGGCAAGGAGGCCCTCGCCAAGGCCAAGCCGAACGCCAGGATCATCAACGTGGCCCGCGGCGGAATCGTGGACGAGGAGGCACTCTACGAGGCCATCGTTGCGGGTCGCCTCGGCGGCGCCGCACTGGACGTCTTCTCGAGCGAGCCCTGCACCAACTCACCGCTCTTCGAGCTCCCCAACGTCGTGGTCACCCCGCACCTGGGAGCCAGCACGGCCGAGGCCCAGGACAAGGCGGGAGTTACCATCGCCGAGCAGCTTCGGCTCGCGTTTGCCGGCGACTTCGTTCCCTTCGCGGTCAACGTCAACGCCGCCGAGGTTCCCGAGCAGGTAAAGCCGTATCTCAGCGTCGCCGAGGCGCTCGGACGCTTCCTGGGT
>JAKAEN010000262.1 GCA_021818355.1 Actinomycetes bacterium
CCGATCTCCTCCAGAAGCTCCTCCGCCACGGCGCCCCGGCGGCGCCTGGCCGCCACGCCGGTAACCCGGGCCAGAGCCAGGCCGCCGTGCCCGTCGCCGATAGTCACTTCCTCCCCGGGGGCGAGTCGGCGCACATTGAAGAGGTGATGCAGCTGGGCTTCGGAAAGGGCACTAACGGACGCGGTTGGGGCGATCAGGTGCGCCCTGGAGGCCAGATGCCATTCGCCGGCACCGCCAATCCCCTCGCTCATCCGGCTTTCCTAGGAGCGGAAGGCGGACTTGATCTTGGAGAAGAGTCCCGCCTCATGCACGGCGACCTCCTCGCCGCGCAGCGTGGCCAGCTCCCTCAAGAGCCGTTCCTCCTCGGCGTCGAGCTCGGTGGGTATGTCGACCATCACGGTGACAATCTGATCCCCACGTCCGCGCGAACGGAGATGAGGGACCCCCTTGCCCCTCAGGACGAATCGCCGTCCGGACTGGGTTCCGCCGGGAACGGTGAGCTCCTCGGGGCCATCGAGCGTCTCCACCTGGATCTGCACGCCGAGTGCCGCCTGGACGTAGCTGACGTGCACCGTGGAGTCGATCTCGTCGTGGCTGCGCGTGAAGCGCGGATCGGGTCTCACGTGCAAATGGATGTAGAGGTCGCCGGGCATTCCGCCACGGGCGCCCGCCGCCCCCTTACCGGTCAGGTGCAGGGTGGTGCCATCGTCCACGCCGGCGGGGACTTCGACCGTGTAGTTGCGGTCGAGCGTCCGCCGCCCGTCGCCGCGGCAGTCGGGGCAGGGAGTGGAGATGATCTGGCCGGCGCCGGCGCAGCGGTCGCAGACCGCGGTGGTCATCATGCGGCCCAGTATGGTCTGGGCCACGCGCTTCACCGAGCCGCTTCCCTGGCAGATGGGGCAGACGCTGGGGGTCGTGCCCGGCTTGGAGCCGTTGCCGCCGCAGGTCGAGCAAGTGGTGGGCACGCGGATGGGGACTTCCTTCTGCGTCCCGAAGACCGCCTCCTCGAAGGTGAGGGTGACGGTGGCCTCCATGTCCTCGCCGCGCTGGGTGCCTCCGCGGCTGGTGCGGTAGCCGTTCCCGAAGGCGGCGCCGAACATCGACTCGAAGATGTCGCCAAAGGGGCCGCCCGCCCCTCCGAAGAAGTCCCCGGGACCGCCGCCCATGCCGCCCATCCCGCCGGCTCCATAGGTGTCGTAGACGCGGCGCTTCTCGGGGTCGCGCAGCGTCTCGTACGCCGTGGTGACGAGCTTGAAGCGCTCCTCGGAATCCTTGTCGCCGCCGTTGGCGTCAGGATGGAGCTCGCGGGCGAGCTTCCGGTAAGCCTTCTTTATCTCCTCGTCGGTGGCGTCACGCGCTACCCCAAGAATCTCGTAGTAGTCGACGTCCGCCATCAACCCTCGCTAAGCCTTCTAGACAAGTTCTCACTAACCAAATTGGCAACGCCGATCGCCGAAGCGTAGTTCATGCGCGTGGGGCCTATGAGACCGATGGTTCCCACTTCGACTCCGTCCACAGAGTAGGGCGCCACCACCACCGCGCACTCCTTGAGAGAGCTGACTCCGTGCTCGGAGCCGATGGCCACACCCTGGCCACGGGAGAGAAGTGAGCGCATCAGGGTGACCACCAGATAGTGGCGCTCCAGGATGGAAATCACGTCGCGCACGGTCTCCACCGCCCCGAAAGAGGCGGCGATCCTGCTGGTCCCCTCGATGAAAACCCCGTCCCGGTCGGCGTCGCGCACCGCCTCCCGCACCGCCACAAAGGCGTAGGCGCCGAGCTTGTCGAGCTCGGAATCCTCGAAGCGGGGAGGGGAATCCACGTCACGCACTTCGCGGTCCCGGAAGTGGGCGGTCATCGCGTTGCCGATCTCGGCCAGCTGGCCGGAGTCGGCCTCACCGGGCCAGACGATGGTGCGCTTCTCCACCGAGCCGTTGGCGTCCACCACCACCACGACCACCGTGCGGGAGCTGAGCGCCACCAGCTGGACCGAGACGATGCGGGCTCGGTGCGCCGAGGGTCCGGTAACCACCGCCGCAAGGTCGGTCATGCGCGTGAGCAGGCGGGTGGTCGAGGAGAGGAGCTCCTCGATCTCCTGGTGGGCCTTGGCGAAGAATCCCTGCACCTGGTCGGCGCGGTCGGGGCCCGGGTCGGCCGAGGTCATCAGCTCGTCGACGTAGCGGCGATAGCCCTTCTCGGTGGGGACCCGGCCGGCGCTGGTGTGGGGCTGGTGCAGGTATCCCTCGCCCTCCAGGGCACTCATCTCGTTGCGGATCGTAGCAGGCGACACCCGCATCCCCGGGAGCGCCGCCAGATAGGCCGAGCCAACCGGCTCAGCCGCATCGATGTAGGCCTCGACGACGGCCCTCAAGATCGTCGATCTTCTGTCGTCAACTCCGGCGTTCATGGCGAATCCCCCGAACCTGGGTTCACACCCGCTTCACACAACTCTGTTAGCAATCAAGTCTACCGAGTGCCAAGGCCGGAACGAATGACAAGCGCGTACTCTAAGTAACCCTGTCATAGAAGTGCAGGACCCGCTCCCGGTAGAAGATCGCCAAAGTGTCGAGCAGCGTCCTGGCAACGGAGATGATGTTGACGGTGCTGGAGAAGCGCTCGCGGATTATCACCGGGGCCTCCACGAACCTGTCGTAGCCGAGCCGGGAGGCGACCACGAAGAGCTCCAGGTCGAAAGCGAAACGCTTCTCCACCATCAGCGGCAGCGCGCGCTCGATGACCTCCCGCCGGCAGAGCTTGACCCCGGTCTGGGTGTCACGCACCGAAAGGTTGAAGAGGCGGCGGATCAGCTGCTGGTAGACGAAGGAGTAGAGGCGCCTCGCGGGCGGGTAGACGACCTGGGAGGCGGGGTGGCGCTTGGAGCCGAGCACTATGTCGGGCTGGAACGCGATGAGCACGGAGATGAAGCCGGCCAGGGCCTTGGGATCGATGTCCCCATCGGCGTCGATGAAGCCCAGGTACTGCCCCTTGCCGAGCCTGAGGCCGGTGCGGAGAGCCGCCCCCTTGCCGTTGCGCTGCACGTGGTAGACGTCTTTGAGGGTGAGTATCTCCATCCGCCCCAAGGCGTCGATGCTTGAGTCGGTGGAGCCGTCGCTGACCGCGATCAGCTCATAGGAGACCCCGGTCCCTTCCATCACCTCGACGATCTCGCGGATGGCGGATTCGAAGGCCGCGCCGGGGTTGTAGAAGGGCACCACGATGGAGACCAGGGGGTTGGCGGGCTCGGGATGGTAGGTGGCGGAATCGGAGGAGACGACGACGTACCCGCTGCGGGCAAGCTCGGCGGAGTACTCCTCCCCCGAGGCTCCTTGCGAGGATTGCGCGGGGCTCCGCGGGGGGCGCTCCGGCGCACTCGCCCTGCCGTCCATAGATTCCTCCCTCTTCCAGCATATCGGCGCGCAAAAGCCCCTGGTTGAACCTCGCGCGCCGCAACGGGGCGGCTCAGGGGAGGAGCGCTCCCAGAGGTTTTGGGAAGGCGCCGGGCATAGAATCTGTTGAATGACCGCGGGTCGAAGGGCCGTCTGCGCCGGGTCGTGGCGCTCCCCTGACGACGCGGAATTGCGAGGTGCAGGTGCTGGCAACATTCACGATCTTTCTCCGCGAGGGGATCGAGGCGTCGATGATCGTGGCCATCCTGCTGGCCTACCTGGACAAGATCGGTAAGCGCGAGAACTTCCGGGACGTGATCATCGGGGTGGTCGCGGCGCTGGGATTCGCGGTGGTGGCCGGTGTGGCCATCTACGCCACCCTGAAGACCTATGCGGGCACCCGCCTGCAGACCGAGTTCGAGACCGTCACCTATCT
>JAKAEN010000263.1 GCA_021818355.1 Actinomycetes bacterium
AAGTGCAAATAAATTTAGGGGGGGGTGGGGGGTATTTTGGGGTACGGGCCGGACGGATCCCTGATACGGCGACGGGTTGGAAGGCGCGGTTTTTCATGGTTGATTCCATTGTGCGCTTTTGGGGGAATTAATCTGCAAAACGGGTCGGGGAATATTGTGTTTGAAATGAAGGAGTTAGAGAATATTTTGCGTGGAAGGACTTGATGGAAGAGCAGCTTTCAGCTCTCAGCCGTCAGCTCATCGGTGGCGGGGATGGGTGAGTGGTTTCCCAGGTCTAAGTGGCGAGACCGGGGCAGCCGCTTTCGATGGGGGAGCTCACTTTGCTCCTTCGGTACCACGGCCACCTGCCTACCCATGGTCAAGGATGGAGAGGAATTTCTAAAGTTCCGGCACGGCCAGTATTCCAGTCATAAACGGCGGTGACAAGCTGGGCGGGAAGTTTTGCGGGCAGGTCGATCTCGAGCTTGACGGGGAGGCCGTTTGTAAGGATGGACGCGTACTGTTCGGGTGTGAGCTCGGCGTCTTCGCGATTGGCTTGCCAGTTTAGGGCCGAGCCGTCTCCGCCGTAGGCCTTGACCCCGATGAGGAGCTTGGCAATGCGCTCCCCGTTAGGAGCCCTGCCAAAGGAAACGTCCTGGGCGCGAAGGGTGAATGAAACGGTGTAACGAGTGAGAGAGCCCTTGATCTGAGGGTTCTGGCCGGCGGGGTTGCCGTCGTGGTCCGTACTCGGCGTAACGCTGGCACCGTACAGGATTCCGGTGGCGTCGGGCAGGCCATACTGGAGCAGAGGGACAATAGGGTCTTCCTGCTGCGAGCCGATGGCAGCAGAGGACTCTGCGTTGTAGCCGTGTCGGTAGGCGAGCTTGTACTTACCGCCGCTCACCTTGACGTCGATTCGGCGGAAGCCGTCGTCTGTGGTGGCATCGGAAGGTGAGTAGCCAACGGTGTAGTAAACATCGCTTTCGTGGAGAATGGCGCGGAGTGCGGCTCCGATGTCGTTGGTAGTGAAGGCACGGCCACCGGTGGAACTTGCGAGCTGTGTCATGCTGGCTAGCGCCGAAGCAGAATTCAACGATTCTGCGGCGAACGCCCCGGTGCCATTGCTACCTCCCGCGCGTCCGGAGCCAGCGGACTCAGCAAGGTCGATGTTCGAAGACGCGACGCCTGTACCACTGACCGGATAAACGGCGATCTTGGAGAGCGTGAAAAGATTGGCAGTCTGCTGCACATGGTTCATGTAGCCACGGAGTGCAGGGTTGTTCTTGAGATGCTCCATCTCAGAAGGCGTGGGGAAGAAGACGACAGGGAAGGAGCTCGAAAACCAGATGAGGTTCTTGCGGCCGGGAATGCCCTCGAGATAGCGAGCAAGTGCACTGAGAGCTTCGAAGGTCATGGAGGTGCGCGCGCCGAAGCTGTAGGCCTGGGGAGACTCAGCGCGGCTGTATTGTTCCAACTGTGGTACGGCTGAATGCATGGCCGCGAGGTGGGCCATATGTTGGGCGTCGTCGGCATTGTCGCTGCGAGTCTGGGCCATCGGCGCGCGCTCGGCGTGGGTGGGGCTCAAGGCGGCAAGAAGGAGATGGGGATCCGAGGTGAATCCCTGGAGAAGACGCAGACTAGAGCCGAGGGAGAAGACAGCGACTTCGGTCCCAGGGTCGAGCTTCTGGAGGAACGTGAGAACTTGCTGTCGAACATTCACCTGGTCCTGGGGCTCGGAGTTGAGCGAGTCAAGAAGGAAAACATAGAGGGCGGATGAGAGGGGCGCAGCGGGAACGTTGCTAATGGCGCCAGGCTGCATCGGGGGCATGGCAGGATTGTCGGCGGTTGCTGGCATACCGGCAGAGTGTTCGTCGAAAAAGTTGATGGTCTGAGGCTTTCCGTCCTCTTCGATCGAGAAGTCCGATTTGGGAAGTGCTGGCACGGGATCGCCATTCTTTTTGTCGACGACGATATCGACGAGGACCTGACGGGTGGTAGTGCGGAGCACGGGGGTGCCAGGAATATCGGTGACGGATGATTGCACAACAGGTTTCAATTGTGTTGTCGCAACTCGAGTAGGGTCTGAGGCGAGAACAGCCGATCGAGATTCCGAGGTGGAAGGCGTCTCCGCATTCGCTGCGGTACTTGCGGGGGACGTAGAGTGCGAACCGCCTGGAGGAAGCGACACTGGGGTGGTTGTTGCGTCGGGAAAAGAGGCTGTTGCTCGCTCTGATTGCTTTGAGCCACTGTCGATCGGAGTGGGAGACGGCTGGTCCTCCAACTTGCTCGCCTCGCTGCCGGTGAGCATGGACGCATCCGCGCGAAAGACATGATAATTCTTGAAGACGATGTTGTTCAGCGAAGTTTGACGTCCCAGCGCTGCTCTGAGATATGGGCAGGCAGTTACCCCCGCATCGTTGATGATCACGAGGGGATGCGCAAGCGAGGAAGTGACGCTCCTGACCGGCAAGAAGTAGTCTTTGCCGCCGATGCTCACCTCCCCGTATTCCACCTCAATCCCGGATTGGACGACCATTTCATCCGGTTTCATGTCTGCCAAGAGCATCAGTCGAAGGATCGTTCCACTCGCAGGCTCGATGGCCATCTTTCCGTGATAAGCGACCACTTTGCTGTTTGTCTTTGGAGTGGCGGAGCAATCGCCTGATGTTGGATCGCTAGGAGCGGAGTCGTACGTGATCGTGTAATGCGATTTTTCCATCGGCACTTTGTAGCTGAAAACTGCCTGGAGACCTGGTTGGCCCTGTTCCCAGTGGCTCCAGGCTAGATTGCTCTGGGCAGCATCCACGAGCACTGTGCTAAGAATCGGTCCAAAGACACCGGAAGTGGTCAGGCTTCGCACCAATGGATCCAATTTGCTATTCTCCACAACCTCACGTCCATCGCGGAAAGACACCGTGACATTGGAGTCGTCCACCAGATGAAGCGGCTGGAAAGCAGTCGCGGAGGTGGCGCCATGACTTGTGATCGCGCCCGGCCGCTGAACTGCCGGCATATCTTCAAAATTTTCGGTAACTCGTGTGGCAAAGAAATTAGGCAACCGTTGAAGCGTCTGCGTGACGTAATTCACGGTCAGAGCCAGTATCTTGCGCTGCGTAGCCATATCCGGCGCAGTTAGGTTGGGAAGCTCGTCCGCGGGCGGATTGAGAAAGGCCGAGGCATCCGCAAGGATCATGAGCGCCTGCCGCGACTTCTTCCCCGGCAAGTCAGCTTCCATGCGGTCAAACTTCGCCGTCCCCAATCGTTCTGTCAATTCGAGACCAGATAGTTGTCCCGCTGCCTCCACGTCAGGCAAGCTCTCAGCCGCGGCAATCGTCTTTTCCAATTCCTCAACCGTGACCCGCTTGGAGCCAAATGCAGGATGCACCAATCCAACCAAAGCCAGCGAAACGATCAGGGTGCGCATCCGGCCCTCCTAAGGAAACCTCTGAAAATCTCCCGCCCCCACACTATCTCTTCGAAATGTGGACCACGGAGGTTATCAGAGGGGCAGGTGGTCCGGTCAAAAGCTGAATGGACCCCGGCCACAAGGTACTACGTTTTGCTCCGTGGAGGGCGGCCTCAGGAAAGAGATCGGTCCGATGAGGACTGGATCGGGTCAGACAGGCTGGCTCAGAGAATAAAAATAAGTTACCTATTGACACTTGTGATGGCTGGGACTTACAAAACGAGGGCTGGTGTGTGCCTGAGATGGGCTGCGCCTAAATGGAAGGGAGTACCCGCGTGAAAAGGATGAGGAAGATGGCTGCGGTAAGCGGATGGAGGGTGGCGGGCACGGCGCTGATGGCGGGCCTGCTGGCGGCGGGGACGTGGGCGCAGACGGG
>JAKAEN010000264.1 GCA_021818355.1 Actinomycetes bacterium
ATACTTGCGCGCGCACTCGCGCACCAGCGCCTCGCCCGCCATCACGTCGGTCTGCATATCGGCCAGGTGGGCCTGGACCAGCTGGAACTCGCCGATGGGCACGCCGCCCTGGGTGGCCACCGCCGCATAGGCCACCGACTCGTCGAGCGCGCGCCGCGCCGAGCCGACCGCCAGGGCTGCGATATGCACCCGCCCGCGCGCCAGGGATGACATGGCCGCCTGATACCCGTGCTGCTCCGAGCCCCCCACCAGGGCGTCGCGGGCGACGCGTACGCCGTCGAAGGTCACGTCGGCGGTCCAGGCGCCCTCCTGGCCCATCTTTCGATCGTGAGGCCCCACCGTCACGCCGGGGCTGTCCGCGGGCACCAGGAACACCGCGATGCCGGGATCCTTGCCAGCCGGCTCCCGGGTGCGGGCGAAGGTGACCAGTAGGCCGGCGGTGGGGGCGTTGGTGATGAAGCGCTTGCTGCCATCGA
This sequence comes from Actinomycetes bacterium, assembly GCA_021818355.1. Classification (GTDB taxonomy): domain Bacteria; phylum Actinomycetota; class Acidimicrobiia; order Acidimicrobiales; family Acidimicrobiaceae; genus Acidithrix. Next base: position 477 of record JAKAEN010000264.1, read on the forward strand.
TTACCCAGCCTTCCCCGTCGGGCCGGGCGGTGGTGCGCAGGCCGGCGGGGTTCGATCCCGCGCCCGGCTCGGTGAGTGCGAAGGCCGCCACCACCTCGCCGGATGCGATGCCGCGAAGCCACCTCTCGCGCTGGGGGTCGGTGCCGTAGCCCACCAGCACCTGCCCGGCTATGCCGTTGTTGGAGCCGAACATGGAGCGCAGGGCGAGCGAGGTGTAGCCGAGCTCGATTGCCAGCTCAGCGTCTTGGACCAGGTTGAGGCCCAGCCCGCCCCATTCCTGGGGGATGGCGTAGCCGAAGAGCCCCAAGTCGGCGGCGGCCGCGCGCAGGTCGGCCGGCACTTCATCCTTGGCCATGATCTCGTTTTCGCGCGGGACGACCCGGTTGCGCACGAAGTCGCGGGTCGCCTGGAGGATGTCGGCGAAGTCTTCGTCGCTCACCTGCTGGATGCCGGGCTCGTTGCCGACCCCGGGGCGCACTTCCGTCATCTTGTCCTCCTGGCGGGATTCGCCCGTGGCCGGCCGCGGTGACCGGCGTTCATTGCTCCGCTCAACGCAGTGCCTCGAAGACTGCGGCCAGGCCCTGGCCGCCGCCGATGCACATGGTTAGCAGGCCGTAGCGGGCATCGCGGCGCCGCAGCTCACGGGCGAGGGTGGCGAGCATCCTCGCCCCGGTTGCCCCGACAGGATGGCCCAGCGAGATTCCCGATCCGTTGGGGTTAATCCGCTCCTCGGCCGGATCGACGTGCCACTCGCGCATGACCGCCAGAGCCTGGGCGGCGAAGGCCTCGTTCAACTCGATCACGTCCATGTCGTTGAGGCCCAGCCCGGCACGGGCGAGAGCTGCCTCAGTGGCCGGGACCGGGCCTATTCCCATGCGCTCGGGGGCCACCCCGGAGTGGCCCCAGCTCACCATGCGGGCCATCGGGCTCAGCCCCAGCTCTTCCGCCTTCTCGGCGGTGGTCACGATCGCCATCGCGGCCGCGTCGTTCTGGCCGCTTGCGTTCCCGGCCGTGACGGTTGCGCCGGGATCGGACTTGCCGAGGATCGGTCTGAGCCTGGCCAGGGCCTCCAGGCTGGCATCGGCGCGGGGATGCTCGTCGGTGGAGATCACCTCGTCGCCCGTCTTGGTGCGCACCACCGTGGGGACGATCTCCTCCTCGAAGATCCCGTTCTTCTGGGCCGCCACAGCCCGCTGGTGAGACTGCAGGGCCAGGGCGTCCTGCTCCTCGCGGGAGATCGAGTACTCCCGGCGCAGGTTCTCGGCGGTCTCAAGCATCCCGCCCGGCACCGGGTGATTTCGCCCGCCCGCCGTCGAGCGCCCCCGGGTGAGCGCATCGTGCATGGTCACTCCCGTGCGCGACGCACCCCAGCGCATGTCCATGGAGTAGAAGGCGGTGTTGCTCATGGACTCGGTCCCGCCAGCCACGACCAGGTCGCTTCCCCCGCTCGCCACCTGCAGGACGCCGTTGATGATCGCCTGCAGTCCCGAGCCGCAGCGGCGGTCGACCTGCTGGCCGCCCACCGTCATCGGCAGCCCGGCATCGAGCGCCACCACGCGCCCGATGGCCGGGGCCTCCGCGGTGGGGTAGCAGTGCCCCAAGATCACGTCGTCGATCTCCGCCGGATCGATTCCCGTGCGCAGGAGCAGCCCGGAGAGGGCGCTGACGCCGAGTTCAGTCGCGCTGAGCGGCTTGAACATGCCGCCGTAGCCTCCGATGGCGGTTCGCACCGGCTCGCAGATGACCACCTGGCGAAATTCGGATCCCATTGCTAGTACCTTTCGTTAGCCCGGTCGCGGGCGATTATCTGGGCGGCTATGACGTTGCGCTGGATCTCGTTGGTCCCCTCCCCGAGGATCATCAGCGGGGCGTCCCGGAAGTAGCGCTCCACGTCGAACTCGCGTGAGAATCCATAGCCGCCGTGGACCCTCATGGCATCCATCGCCACTTGCATGGCGGTCTCGGACGCGAAGAGCTTTGCCATCCCGGCCTCCAGGTCGGAGCGCAGACCGGCATCGAAGCGCTCGGCGGCGTCCATAGTGAGGAGGCGTGCGGCCCTCATCTTGGTGGCCATGTCGGCGAGCATGTTCCCGACAGACTGGTGCTTCCAGATCGGTTTGTCGAAGCTCTCGCGCTCCTGGGAGTAGGCAACGGCCGCCTCGAGCGCCGCTTGGCCTACTCCGAGAGCCCGCGCCGCCACTTGGATGCGGCCGACCTCCAGGCCCCGCATCATCTGCGTCCATCCCCGGTTCGGCTCGCCTCCCAACACCGCCTCGTCTCCCACCCGCATCGCGTCGAAGGAGAGCGAGCAGGCCTCGACGCCCTTGTAGCCGAGCTTGGGGATCTTGGGGCTGATCTCCAGGCCCGGCCCCGGCTTGACCAGCAAGACCGACATCCCCTTGTGCGCCGGCTCCGCTTCGAGGTCGGTCCGGCACAAGAGGCCGATGAGGCCGGAGTGCGCGGCGTTGGAGATCCAGGTCTTGGCGCCGTCGATCACCCAGCCTTGGGGCGTCCGTACCGCCTTGGTGCGCATGTTCTGCAAATCGGATCCGCCGCCGGGCTCGGTGAGGGCCATGGTGGCGCGCAGCTCCCCGGTTGCCATACGGGGCAGATATAACTCCTGTTGGGCGGCGGTGCCGAAGGTCCTGATCACATAGGTGATCACCGAGTGGCCGCCGATGGCGCCGGCCAGGCTCATCCAGCCTCGGGCCAGTTCCGCGGTCACGCGTGCGAAGGTGGCCATGGGCAGGTCGGTCCCTCCGAACGCGTCGGGCGCCAGCAGGCCAAAGAAGCCCAGCTCCTTCATCTCCTCTATGAGTGGCCCGGGGTAGGTGTCGGTCTCCTCGTACTTTCGCACTTCCGGCTTGACTCTCTGGTCGACGAACTGCCGGACGAGGGCGACGATCTCGGACTCTTCACTGCCGATGCTCACTTAGCCTCCTCGAGCGGTCTTGCCGGCAAAGCGCCCGGCCGCCCCACCGCCCGAGGCGGTGCGGCGGGGTCCGGGCCGGGCGGAAGGAGTGCTTCCGGTCGGCCCTCACCGGCCCTCAACATTTTCTCGCGCCACAGAGCGGTGGGGGCGGGGATATCGATTTACAGGCCGTTGTGGAGAGCTGCGGCGGCACGGTTGCTCCGGTTGCTCGCGCGCCCGGCGCGGTGCGCCTCACTCTCCGGTGAAGACCGCCTTGCCCGGGCCGTTCTCCAGGAAGGACTTCACGCCGATCCCGGCGTCCTTGGTGGAGAAGACCTCGGCGAAGAGGCGCAGTTCCAGGTTGAGGCCGTGGCTCAGGTTGTCCGCAAGGCCCAGGTCGATGGCCCGCTTGGCGAGTCCGAG
>JAKAEN010000265.1 GCA_021818355.1 Actinomycetes bacterium
GGCCCGGGCCAGGGCGCCCCGCTGCTGCTCTCCGCCGCTCAGCTCGGCGGGGTAGCGCGCTTCCTTGCCCGCCAGCCCGACGCGGGAGAGCATCTCGGCGGCCTTCTCCTTGCGCTCCCGGGATCCGACCTTGGCGCGCTTGAGGGCGAAGGCGACGTTGTCGAACACGGTCATGTGCGGCCAGAGGGCGTAGTCCTGGAAGACCATCGAGACCCCGCGATCCTCCGGGGCGACGTGAAGGCGGTCCGCAGCCACCCGGCGGCCAAAGATCTCGATGCTGCCATTATCGATCCGCTCGATGCCCGCGATCGCGCGCAGGATGGTGGACTTGCCCGATCCTGAAGGTCCGAGCAGGACCACGAACTCCCCCTGGCCTACTTCCAGGCTCATCTCGGCGATGGCGTCCTTGCGCCCGTCGTAGCTCTTGGCCACCCGGCGGAGCACGACCGCCGGCGCCTGGCCGGCTCCCGCCTCAGTCATCGATCATTCCTCCCATCTTCTGCCAGCCGCGTGGAGCGAGCAGGCGGTACAAGCCGTTGGCCACGCCGATCACAGCCAGTGCGGCGGTGAGCGCGATAACGGACATCGCCGTGCCCCCGCCGTAGTCGTATCCCGCGGTGAGCTTGTTGATCGCGACGGAGAGCGGCAGCGATCCCGGGGCATAGAGAAGCTGCGACAGCGGCAGTTCCAGCAGAGTCTTGGCGAAGGTGAGCAGCCACGCGGAGAGCAGGGCGCGCGAGAGGATGGGTAGCACCGCCTGCATCCACGCCCGCATCGGCGTGGCCCCGTGCACTCGCGCCGCCAGGGTCATGTTCGACTGGACCTGGGCCAGTGGGCCCACCAGGATGCGAGAGGTGGCGGGTAGGGCCGAGGCCAGGTAGCCCAGGAAGAGGAGCTTGGAGGTTCCGTAGAGGTTGATTCCCACGTCGGAGAGGAAGGGCTGGTTGTAGGTGAAGATGTAGCCCGCCCCCAGCACGATCCCCGGCAGGGCCACCGAGCCGATCAGCAGCAGATCCAAGGCGCGCGCCGCGGCCCCCTGGTCCCGGCGGGCGAGGATGCGGGCCAGGTAGGCGCCGAAGGCGATGGTGGCCGTGGCTGTCGCCAGCGACATCCACGCCGAGTAGTGGAGCGGGGAGCCGAGCAGGGTGGTCGAGAGGACGCGGCGGTAGTTGGAAAGAGTAAGGGTGGCGGCGCCGATCTGGCTGCCCAGGCCCGAGGTGAGCGAGGCGCTTACCAGGCCGAGGACCGGAACGCCGATGGCAAGCACGAAGACCGTTCCCAGGACGGCGTAGAGGATCCAGCGGCTTGCGCCGGTGACCTCGGTGCGCCTGGCGAATCGGCGCCGGCCGGAGACGATGGCGTAGCTCTTGGACTTGGTGAGCCGGCGCTGGAGGTAGACGGGCACCAGCGCCGAGGCGACCAGGAGCCAGCCTATGGCGGCAGCGTTGGGGAAGTTGACAGGTAGGGCGTCGATCGAGGTGTAGAGGGAGTAGGTGGCGATGGGGAAGTGGGCGTTGGCGGCCAGGGTGTAGGCCACCCCGAAGTCGCTCATCGATTCCGCAAAGACGATGGCGAAGGCGCTGAGTAGCGCGGGCGCCAGCAGAGGCACCACCACCCGCAGCGAGTCGAGACGCGATGCGGAATGCACCCGGGCGGCGTCCTCGAGTTCCGCGCCCACATTGGCCAAGGTGGCACTGACCGCCAGGTAGGCGAAGGGCAGGCCCGACATCCCCAGCACGAAGACCACGCCGAGCGGTCCGAAGAAGAGGTGATAGACGGGGCCGGGGTTAAGGCCCGAGCGGGCCAGGACGCCCGCGGGCTCGAGCAGGCGCTGCCAGCCCTCGGTGGTGAGGTAGGTCGGCACCAGCAGCAGGAACCACATGGATACCGACCAGAGGCGCACTCCGCGCAAGTTGGTGCGCCGCGTGATCCAGGCGCTCACCAGACCAAGCGCAGAAGCGATGGCAGCGGAGGCCACCGAGACCAGCAGCGAATCCACCATGCCCCGCAGGGAGTCGCCCTGCAGCGCATAGCGGATGGGCGAGATGCTGAAGAGGGGGCCGGAGGGCGCGAAGAGGCCGGGCATGAAGGCCTGGAGGAGAAAGAGAAGCACGGGAAGGATCAGGACCGCGGCGAGCAGGGATGCGACGATCGCCCCCCAGGGCCCCCGGCGCCCGGTGCGCCCCCGGGCGGGGACGTCGATCCGAGCCGGCCGCAAGGGAGTGCGTTCGAGCAGGTCTGGCTGGGCGCTCATGATCTCTTTCTCTTCGCTGGTGCGTGAATATGCAAGAGCCCCCGCGCGCCTCCATGCGCAGGGGCTCTTGCGATCAGGGGCAAGGTCAGTTGACGATGTTCGAGGTGAACCAGCCGTTGATGGTGTTCTCCTGAGCACCCCACTTGTAGGGGTTGACCACCTGGTACTTGACGCCCGAGAGGCTGGGAACGGCGCTCTCGGGATTGACGCCCTGAAGTACCGGCCAGTAGAGGGAGTCGCCGGTTGGGTCTCCGCTCAGCTGAACCTTCTGTCCGGCCGGGGAGAGCACGAACTCGGCGAACTTCTTGGCCTCGGCGATCTCGGCGGCCGGCGCCTTGGCGTCTATACCTATAACCCCGGGCAGCAGGGTGGAGGGCGGCAGGAAGGCGACCTTGACCGAGGGGTCCTTGATCGCGGCGCCGATGCCCGCCGAGCTCTGGATCAGAGCCAGCTTGATCTGGCCGGTGCTGAGAGCGTGCAGGGTGTCGCCGTTGGTCTGGAAGACCTGCAGCCCGTTGGCCTTCAACTGGCTGTAGAACTGCTCGCCCTTGGCCACGCCGCCCAGGTAGTTCATCATCCCGGCCACGAACGGGAAGGTCGGCCCCGATACCGCGGGGTCGTTCATGCCGATCTGACCCTTCCACTGCGGCGAGAGCAGGTCGGACCAGGAGGTCGGAGGGGCGCTAACGGTCTTTGTGGAGTAGACCAGGGTCCCGGCCATGGTGAGTCCGGTGGGGATGTAGCTCTTGTCGGCGGGTATCAGCTGCTGGGCCGCGCTGGTCCAGTTGACATTGGGTTCCCAGTTCTTGAGCAGATAGTTCTGCTGGTCTAGCGCCGCGAAGGCCTCGTCGCCGTCGACCCAGAGGACTCCCCACTTGGGATTGGCCGCCTCCGCCTGCACGCGGGCGAGCAGTGGGCCGGTGGAATCGTCGACCAGCGTGGTGGGTATGCCGGTCGCCTTCTGGAAGGCTGTGGTCATTGCGGAGTCGTAACCCTGGGCGGAGTAGACCACCAGGGGGACCTTGGCGGAGGACTTCGCCTGCTGGGAGGACGAGGTGGCCGCCGAGGCGCTGGAGCCGCATGCGGCGGCCAGCATCGGCAGCGCCGCTGCCGCCAGTGCCAGTCCCAGCTTCGAACGCGCGGGGAGCTGCTTCATGTTTGTTGTGGTGTTCATCACGGCACCACTTTGCACGGCGCTCCTTTCCGGGAGGTGAAAGCAAGGTGAACCTTGAGGCCTCCCCAATCGAATTTTTGGCAAAGGGAAGGTTTCGGAATTGCGACCCCACCCGCGGCCGCGAGGGATCCCGACCTGCCGGAGCCGCATTTACGATGTGGTGATGCTCCACCCCGACCCCGTCTACCTTGCCGAACTCTCCTTGCAGGCCACCGGGGAGGGGATCTCGGTCTGTTTCGTCTGTGCCGGAAACATCTGCAGATCTCCTATGGCCGAGGCGGTGGCCCGTACCAGGGCGGTGGTGGTCCCGGGGTTTTCCGGCCGCTTCGAGAGTGCCGGAACCGGGGGCTGGCACCAGGGGAGC
>JAKAEN010000025.1 GCA_021818355.1 Actinomycetes bacterium
TAGAACCAGCCCCGGGTCTGGCCGATGTACTCGACGATAAAGTCCGCCGGGAAGTGCGACTCGAAGTTTTCCCTGTTCTCGAAGGGATAGTGGAGCTGGGCGTAGGGCATCGACCCCGAGTCGAACCAGCAGTCAAGCACGTCGGGGACGCGGCGCATCATCGAGCGCCCGGTGGGGTCGTCGGGATTCGGGCGCACGAATTCGTCGATCTCGGGCCGGTGCAGATCGGCCGGCCGGCGTCCGAAGTCGGCCTCGATCTCGTCGAAGGAGCCGTAGACGTCGATGCGCGGATACTCGGGGTCGTCGCTCTTCCACACCGGTATCGGGGATCCCCAGAAGCGATTGCGGGTGATGGACCAGTCGCGCGCGCCCTCCAGCCACTTCCCGAAGGAGCCGTCCTTCACGTGCCCCGGGATCCAGTTGATCTCCTGGTTGCGCTGGAGCATCTGATTCTTGACGGCGGTCACCGAGACGAACCAGGAACTCTCCGCCTTATAGATGAGGGGGGTGTCGGTCCGCCAGCAGTGGGGGTAGGAGTGCTCGAAATCGGCGTGCTCGACGAGGGCCCCCATCTTGCCCAGGACCTCGACGATGGCCGGGTTGGCCTCGAAGACCTGGAGGCCGAGGTAGTCCGCTACCGGCTCGACGAAGCGTGAGCGGCTGTCGACGGGGCAGACCACGGCGATCCCCTCGGACTCGCAGAGCTTCTGGTCGTCCTCGCCGAAGCCGGGGGCCATCTGCACGGCCCCGGTCCCGTCCTCGGTGCTGACGAAGTCGCCCATGAGCACCCTGAAGGCGTTGGGGGCTTCGGCGAAGTAGGGGAAAAGTGGCCGGAAGGTCCGGTCGGCGAGTGCCGTGCCGGGCACCGTGCCCAGCAGCTCGGCGCCTTCGAGGCGATGCGCGTAGCGCTCGCGGGCGGCATCGGCGATGACGACCTTCGCCTCACGCCCCGGCACGCGCAGTACCGCGTATTCGATCTCCGGTCCAAGGGCGAGCGCCAGGTTGGACGGCAGTGTCCACGGGGTGGTGGTCCAGGCCCAGATCTCCAGTTTCCCCGAGAGCAGCCCCTCTCCGGGCTCCTCCACCAAGGAGAAGGCCACGGTGACGGCCGGGTCGACGCGCATGCGGTATGAGTCGTCCTGGCGCGTCTCGAAGTTCGAGAGCGGCGTCTCGCACTCCCAGCAGTAGGGGAGCACCCGTTCGCCCTCGTAGAGGAGGCCCTTGCGGTAGAGCTCGGCGAATGCCCACATCACCGACTCCATGAAGTCGGCGTCCATGGTCTTGTAGTCGTTGGTGAAGTCCACCCAGCGCGCCTGGCGGGTGACGTAGCGATGCCACTCATGCGTGGTGCGCTGCACCAGCCCACGGCAGTAGTCGTTGAATTTGTCGATGCCGAAGCCGATCACGTCGACGCGTCCGGCGAGCTCGAGCTCCTTCTCCGCGGCCATCTCGGCGGGCAGGCCGTGGCAGTCCCATCCGAAGCGGCGCTGCACCTTGCGGCCACGCATGGTCTGGTAGCGGGGCACGGCATCCTTGACGAAGCCGGTAAGGAGGTGGCCGTAGTGGGGCAGGCCGTTGGCGAAGGGAGGGCCGTCGTAGAAGACGTATTCGTTCTCACCGCCGGCGCGATTCTCGATGGAAGCGGCAAAAGTGCCGTCCTTCTCCCAGAAGGCCAGGATCGACTCTTCGAGCTCGGGCAGATTCAGCCCGGGGCTGGCCTGAGGATAGGGCGTGGCGCTCTTGTTGGTTGCCGCTGAACTTGATTCCATGCATCCAAAATAGGCGCGTCACGCCGAAGGGAAATCCCTCCGGCGACAGGGCCGCCTTCGCGCGCGTTTATTGTATAGCGGCAATGATCGAGCCTTTGGGCCCAGCCGTCCGCCGGAACCCCAAGGGCGTAATTAGAATGCGGGAATCATTTCGCGCCGGGATTGTTGCATAGAGGCCGACGCGAGGGAAGTTGCCCGTAGCGCGGCTGGTGATAGTCGTTAGATGACCGTGTGGAGGATGCTCCACAGGGGGTGATGGAAATGGAAGAGCTGGCAAAGACGTCGACCAAGCGGAGCAGGAACAGCGCCGGCTCCCGGGCAGCCGATGCCGGCGCGGCCTCGGTGGCTGTTCGCACCAAGGAAGAGATCGAGTCCCTCACCGACGACGAATACGAGGCTCTCTCCGAGGAGGAGTTCCTGGCCGCCCAGCGCGTCCTCCTCGAGTCCGAGAGGCAGGTGTACACCTCCCAGGCGGAGATGTTCAAGGAAGAGGCCGCCACACTCGCGCGCGAGTCCGAGCCCGGCGACGTCCAGTTCGACGAGGAGTCCGGCGAAGGTGGCAACTCCACCATCGAGCGTGAGCGCGACCTCGCCCTTCTCGCCTCCCACCTGGCCACGGTTGCCGAGATCGACTCGGCCCTGGAGAAGATCGAAGCCGGGACCTACGGAGTCTGCGAGAACTGCAAGGCCGAGATCCCGCGCATCCGCATGAGGGCGCTCCCGTATGCGCGCCTTTGCGTGAAGTGCAAGAGCGGAGGCCTTACGCGCCGATAGGCGCGCAAGGGCGCCGGGTGGGCAAGTTGGCTGTTAGCGAGGGGGCCGGCGTATCGGCCCACAAGCCCTGGGTGCGGCACGTGGCAGGCCTTGCCATCGCCGCGCTGTGGGTGGCCGCCGATCAGGTGACCAAGACCTGGGCCGAGAACAACCTGGCCGCGCATCCCCATTTTCTCTTCGGGCACTTCGGCTTCGAGCTGATATACAACTCTGGAATAGCCTTCGGAATCGCCTCGGGGGCGCCCGGCATAATCACCGTCTTCGGCCTGGTGGTCTCCGTGGTCCTGGTGGTCATCCTCTTCAGGACACGCCGGCCGGCCATCGGCGTGGCCGCCGCGCTCGTCCTGGGCGGGGCGATGGGCAACGTCGTCGACCGCATATTCAGGCACAACGGGGGAGCGGTGATCGACTTCCTCCATTCCGGCTTCTGGCCCACCTTCAACCTCGCTGACGCGGGAGTCGTCATCGGGCTGGTTCTGGCCATTATCGCCACCCCCAAGTCCGAAGCCTCGCGCTGATCCCGGGGCGGGCCGCCGCCTCATAGGCTCAATGCGATGACTGGACGCGAACAACCCGAGGCGGACGGCGAACTGCTGGCTCTCGAGATTCCCGCCTCGCTGGCCGGGACCCGCCTGGATCGTGCCCTCTCCATGCTCACCGGCTGCTCTCGCGCCCGGGCCGCGGCGGAGATCGCAGCGGAGAGAGTGCGCGAGGGCGAGCGCCCGCTGACCTCCAAGTCGCTGGTCCTGCGCGGCGGCGAGGTGTTGGAGGTACCGGAGAGCCTCCTTGACGAGGCCCTCCCGCAGGCTCCTGCGCCCGATCCTGGCGTCGAGGTGCGGGTGGTCCATGAGGACGAGTCGGTGATCGTTGTGGACAAGGCTCCGGGGCAGGTGGTCCATCCCGGGGTGGGCAACTCCACCTCGACTTTGGTTTCCGGGGTCCTGGCCCGTTATCCCGAGGTGGCCGCCGTCGGCAATCCTCAGCGCCCGGGGATCGTGCACAGGCTTGACCGGCCGACCTCCGGCCTTCTCGTCGTCGCACGCACTCAGGATGCTTACGAGGACCTCTCATCCCAGATGCGCGAGCATTCGGCCCGGCGGACCTACCTGGCTCTCGTAGAGGGCAGGATAGAGCCGGTCAAGGCGGAGCTCGAAGGCGCCATCGCCAAATCCTTCAAGGGCTTCGGGGCCATGGAGCTTTCGGCACAGGGGCGCTATGCCCGAACGCGTTACCGGCGCCTTGCCGTGCTCAAGCTGGGCGGGGAGGAGGTGAGCCTGCTGGAGGTGGAGCTCGAGACCGGGCGCACCCACCAGATCCGCGTTCACCTGAGCGCGCACGGCTTTCCTGTCTACGGGGACCGGCTCTACGGGGGCAAGGCCGATTTTGGAGAGCGCATCTTCCTCCATGCCTGGCGCCTGGCCTTCGCCCACCCTGCCAGCGGCGAGGAGGTCGAGTTCAAAGCGCCACTGCCGGCGGACCTTGCCGACCTGCTCCAAAGGGCGGAGTTGGTGGAAGGTTCTCTGGAGTCTCTCGGCTCTTGAGGCCGCCGGGCCGCCTGGGGTCCGGACCCGCGCCTCCGGTGCGGGCCGGCTAACGGCCGGACAGAAATCCGCCAAGATAAACGGCGAGGATCTCCCCTTTGCCGGTGCCGGTGCCGGTGTCGCGAGGTATGCGTACCCGCGACTGCCTGTTGGGGGAGGAGATCTCCAGGATGGAGTCGCCGCGCCAGAAGCGGAGGACCCGGGCCCGCACCTCCCCGTCGGGGCCGGCGAGCACCGCCGAACCCGACTTCCGGAGGTCGACCACGGCACGGGTCACGACCTCGCTCGCGGACCACTCCAGCGGGTTCGCACCCGGGCCGCGCTCACGCTCTGGGCCGTCCCGGAGGGCGCGGATCTCAGCTTCGCTTGCCTGGCGGCTTCCACCCTGCACACCCGGTCCGAAGACCGCCGCCTCCCGGTAGGCCGGCCCGTGCCGCGCCGGGGCGTGGTCGGCGAAATAGACGCCGGCCGGGTCCAGTGCCAGCATGAAGAGTCGAGGTAGGCGCACCAGGGCCGACTCTAGCCCACCCGCGCCGGGCACACTTGCCGCCCTTAGGCCTTGGTGGCCCCGCCACGGGCCCGGCCGATGGCCCCTGCGGCTGTGAAGGGCCCGGTCTCGGGCGCAAAAAAAGCAGCCACCTCCACAGTCAAGTGGAGGTGGCTGCGATCCTTGTCCCGGACCTGTTCCCGCCCGCTTTGGGCGGCCCGGCATGGATCAGGCGGCCGGGGCCTTGAGGCCGGGATGCTCGGCGAGGCGATCCAGCGCGGCGGCTTCCAGGCGGCGGGCCCGGCGGGGGCCGATGCCAAGATGCTTGGCGGTCGCCTCCAGTGAAGCCGGGCGATTGCCGTCCAGTCCGAAGCGCAGGATGACCACGGCCCGCTCCAGCGGATCGAGCTCCTCGAGCGCCTTGCGAAGCTGGTCACGGGTCAGTGCCTCATCGACCTCGTCCTCGAAGGTGTTCTCGCTCCCGATCACCAGGTCTCCCAAGCTCGTCTCGCCCTCCGGGCCGACCGACTGGTCGAGGCTGGCGACGACGCGGGCCGCATGGCGCACGTCCGCGAGCTGAGCGGGGGAGAGGTTGGCGCTGCGGGCGATCTCCTCTTCCGTTGGGTTGCGCTGGTTCTCGTTCTGAAGCTCGCGGGTGACGTTGTCAACCCTGCGCGAACGCTCGGCGGCCTCCATGGGAAGGCGGATCGCCTGGCCATGGTTGTGCACGGCGCGCTGCAGGGACTGGCGTACCCACCAGGTCGCATAGGTCGAGAACTTGAAGCCTCGGCGCCAGTCGAACTTCTCGACCGCACGAATGAGGCCGAAGGTGCCCTCCTGGATAAGGTCCGAGAGCTCGACTCCACGATCCTGGTAACGGCGTGCCCAGTGCACCACGAGTCGAAGGTTGGCGGCAACCATCTCGGACTTGGCGGCCTCGTCACCGGCCCGCACGCGCTTGGCCAGCTCGACCTGCTCGGCGGGGGAGGGAAGCGGGTGTCGTGCCAGGTCGTCGAGGAAGAGGCGAACCGCATCCGCTCCGAGCCCGGAGATGTTCAGTGCGGCCTCGACCGTCGCGGCGTCGCCCTTGGCACGCCTCTTGCGGGGCGCCTTGGCTGCGGCCTCCTCGGCGGGGGCTGCGATCTTCTTCCTAGTTGTAACCGTTGTCTTCGTCATCTTCTGTAGTGCCTTGTTGTCAAATTGGAACGCTAAAGTATAACACATAAGGCCGCCCGTTGTTCCGGAGCGGTTGCGCTGATCTGCGCAATTCTCCAGCTCAGAGGCGGGCATTCCGCTCACGGCGGATGACGTTCGTCACACTCGGGGCAAAAGGCTCCGAAACGGGCCTCTTTCACCCCAAAGCCGATGCCTGCTGTCATGCTTTTGCGGTGGGATAGGTATGATCCCACACTTTTCCTTAAATTGCAAGGCTGTAATGCAGGTCACAGCCAGGTCACAGCCTCGATCGGGGACCGCGAGGAACAAGGGGGCGGCCACGAGTGTTGTTGTTATCTGCAAGGGCGAGGCTTCTACGTGAAATCTCAGCTTCGCTGCCTAGAGTTTGCTTATTCCACACCGTGTGAAGGAGGCTCTCGTGAGCAACGCGGTATCAAGGCTTTTCAAGTCCCGTTTCGGTGTCCGCCTCGCGGTCCCGGCAGTGGTGGCGGTTGGCGCCGTGGGAACGGCACTGATTTATCCCCAGGTGGTCTCGGCGAGCGTGCCCAGCCTGGCTCCCAAGACGCCTGCGCAGCTGATCGAGTCGGCTCTTACTCCCACGGGCAAGATCTACTCCGGCACCGTGGTGGAGACGAGCGGGCTCGGCCTTCCCAGTTCCCTCGTGAACCAGCTGTCGGGCGGATCCACCTCCTCGGGGCTCTCCGGCTTGCTCACCCAGGCTCTCACCAGTGGCGTGACGGCCAACTTCTGGACCGACCACTCCTCCAGCCTGCGCGTCCAGGTTCCCTCGAGCAGCGGGGAGTTCGACGTCTACGCCTCGGCCGGATCGGTATGGGAGTGGGACTCCGCCACCAACACCGCCACCAACGTGAAGCTGCCCACCGGCACCCAGGCCACCTCCGGGACGACCTCAACCACCTCTACACCTCCTTCGCCTTCGACTATTGCGGACGCCCTGCTCTCGCACCTCCCGGCCGGAGCGACGGTCACGGTGGATTCGCCGCAGTACGTCGCCGGCCAGGCGGCATACGTGCTGAACCTGGCGCCCAATGACTCTTCTTCGCTGATCGGCAGCGTGCAGATCGCCGTCGACGCCTCCACCGGCAACGTTCTTGGCGTATGGATCACGCCGACCGGATCGAGTTCGGTGGCGTTCTCCGTCGCCTATTCGGCGGTCTCGTTCACGGCTCCCTCCTCCTCGGTCTTCAGCTTCACAGTCCCCAACGGGGCCACAGTCAAGACCGTGACGCCGAGTACGGCCCTCTCGCCGACGGGCGGAAGCTCCACCACCACGCCTTCGGTGACGCATAAGACCATCGGCAGCGGATTCTCGACCGTCGAGGTGATCTCAGGGCTTCCCCAGAGCTCGTCCTCGGGCTCGAGTACGCTGATGTCGGGCCTCCTCGGCTCGGGGACCAAGGTCACGACGGCCATCGGATCGGGCACCGTGGTCACAACCTCGGTTGCCACCGTCTTCGTCGGTGACAACGGAACCGTGGCCTTCGGGGCGGTCCCCCAGAGCGTGCTCCTGGCGGATCTCGGGCAGGCCTGAAAGTGGCCCGGCCGCTTACCGCGGCAGCATTCGTGGTAGCGCGGAGCGAGAGGCGGGTCCGTGGCTGAGCTGATCACCACCGCGGGTCTGACCAAATCCTACGGCGAGAAGCTGGCCGTGGATTCGGTCGACCTCTCCGTCCCGGAAGGCTCCGTCTACGGCTTTCTCGGACCCAACGGCTCCGGGAAGACCACCACCATTCGCATGCTGCTCGGGCTGATCTTTCCGACCGCCGGCGAGATAGAGCTCCTCGGGCATCCGGTTCCCAAGGAGACCACTCGCGCTTTGGTCGACGTGGGAGCGGTCGTGGAGGGTCCCGGCCTGTATCCGACTCTTTCCGCCCGCCGCTACCTTCAGCGCATGTCGCGATATGGACGGGGCGAGCGCCGCCGCGCATTATCGGCCCGCGCCCAAGGCGACGCGATCGCGGTGGCGCCGGACATCGACGCCGCGCTGGAGATGGTGGGCCTTTCCAAGGTGGGCAACCGCAAGGTGAAGGCCTACTCGCTGGGAATGAAGCAGCGGCTCTCCCTGGCCAATGCGCTGCTTTATCCGAGGCGCCTGCTCATTCTCGACGAGCCGACCAACGGAATGGATCCCCAGGGCATCGTCGAGATGCGCGAGCTGATCATCAAGCTCGCCTCCCAGGGCACCACGGTATTCGTCTCCTCTCACATCCTCTCCGAGATCGAGCAGCTCTGCACCCATGTCGGAGTCATCCAGCACGGACGCCTGCTCTTCCAAGGGGAGATGGGTGAGCTGCGTGGACAGCTGCCCGCCCGGCTCTCGGTCGGGACCACCGACCAGAGCGCCGCAGGCCAGCTTCTCCGGGCCCGGTTCGGACTGCAGCCGCGCACCGAGGAGTCGGGGCTCCTGACCATGGATCGCGGTGCCGTGGCCATCGAGGACATCGCCTCAGCTCTGGTGGGCGCGGGAATAGGCCTTTACCGCCTTGCCGAGGACCGCCCGACGCTGGAAGAGGCCTTCGTCGCCCTGACCGGGGAGGCCTCGGATGTTTCTTGAGGAACTCGGCTACGTGATCAAGCGGCGCCGCACGCTGGTCAGCTTTGCCCTCCTGGCGGCGATACCGATCTTCCTCGGGGTGGTGCTGGACATAGTCGGCTCGCCGGGAGGCGGCCACGGGCAGGGTCCGGCCTTTTTCGACAAGGTGACCCACAACGGGGTCTTCCTGGGCTTCACCGCGGTCCTCACCGCCCAGCTTATCATCATTCCCCTGATAGTTTCCATAGCCGCCGGAGACACCATCGCCGGCGAGGCCACCGATGGCAAGCTGCGATACCTGCTCTCCGCCCCGGTCAGCAGGACGCGCCTCCTGGCGATGAAGTCGCTGGTGGCCCTGATCTACGCCACGGCGGCGGCGCTGACCGTGGTGCTCGTCGGGCTGATCGTCGGTGCGGCCCTCTTCCCGGTGGGTCCGGTGGTGACCCTTTCGGGCACGCAGATCTCCCTCTTGGACGGGATATGGCGCCTGCTGCTGGTCGGCCTGCTGGCCGGCGCCTCCACCTTTTCGATCGTTGCCGTGGGGGTCTTCGCCTCCACCCTCACCGACTCCACCATCGGGGCGGCCGCGGTCACCTTCGGAACGGTGATCATTCTCTCCATCCTGGACGGCATCCCTCAGCTGGCACATATCGCGCCGCTCTTCCTCACCCACTACTGGCAGACCAGCATCGACCTGATGCGCTCGCCTGTGGTCTGGTCGGGGATCCTGAAGAATCTCCTCGAGCAGGCGGGATGGATGGTGGTCTTCTTTGGCGCCGCCTGGGCGCGTTTCACCACCAAGGACATCCTCTCCTGAGTCGTCCCTCTATGTAGGACGACACATAATCCTTATTTGGTGCTTGTGGCCGGGCACAAATCGGCCATGGCTCCGATGGGCGGCCGTACCTGCTGCCACCAGGGGGTTCAAACTATCGTGGAATGAACTTGACCAAAAAAGTTCATCCGAGGTGGTTATAAATGTCCGATCGCGAGCAGGAAGTCCTGTCCTGGGTCAACAAGCAGCTCTTCATCGGTGGCAAGTGGGTGGACTCGTCCACGGGGGCGACCTACGAGGTGGAGGATCCGGCCACCAACCTGATCCTTGCCCAGGTCGCCGATGGCACCGCCGAGGACGCCATAGCCGCGCTTGACGCCGCCTCGGCGGCCTTCGAATCCTGGGCGGAGACGCCTCCGCGGGCGAGAGCCGAGGTGATCCGCAGGGCGTTCGAGATCATCATGGAGCGCCAGGAGGAGCTGGCCCTGCTGATGACCATGGAGATGGGCAAGCCCCTCTCGGAGTCCCGCGGGGAGGTGGCCTATGCCGCCGAGTTCTTCCGCTGGTTCGCGGAGGAGGCGGTGCGCATCGACGGGCGCTACTACGTCGCCCCGGACGGCAACTCCCGCGTGCTGACCATGAAGCAACCGGTCGGTCCTACCTACATGATCACGCCGTGGAACTTCCCGCTCGCCATGGGTACCCGCAAGATCGGACCCGCGCTCGCCGCGGGGTGCACCGTGGTCCTCAAGCCGGCCGAGCAGACCCCGTTGTGCTCGCTGGCCCTGGCCCAGATCCTCACCGAGGCGGGCCTGCCGGGCGGCGTCGTCAACGTCATCAACACCACCAATCCCGGTCCCATCACCGATGCGCTGGTGGCCGACGAGCGCCTGCGCAAGCTGTCTTTCACCGGATCCACCGAGGTGGGCAAGATGCTGGTCGCCAAAAGCGCGAACAACCTGCTGCGCATCTCCATGGAACTCGGCGGGAACGCCCCCTTCATCGTCTTCGACGACGCGGACCTGGACCTTGCCGTCGACGGGGCTATGGTCGCCAAGATGCGCAACATGGGTGAGGCATGCACCTCGGCCAATAGGTTCCTGGTCTCCTCGAAGGTTGCCGACGCCTTTGCCGACAAGCTCGCCGCGCGCATGGGCGGCATGCGGGTGGGCCGCGGCACCGAGGACGGGATCCAGGTCGGACCGCTGATCGACGCGGATGCGGTGGCCAAGGTTCAGGGCCTGGTCAAGGACGCCATTTCCCGCGGCGCCAAGCTGGTCACCGGCGGGGACAAGTTGGACGGAGCCGGGCATTTCTTCGCGCCGACCGTGCTCACAAACGTCAACCGTGACGCCCGCATCTCGGCGGAGGAGATTTTCGGGCCCGTGGCCTCGATCGTGACCTTCGAAAGCGAGGAGGAGGCCATCCGCCTCGCCAACGCGACCGAGTACGGCCTGGTGGCCTACGTCTTCTCCCAGAGCCTTTCACGCTCGCTGCGGGTGATCGAGAAGCTCGAGACCGGCATGGTCGGGCTCAATCAGGGCCTGGTCTCCAACGCGGCGGCGCCCTTTGGCGGCGTCAAGCACTCGGGCTTCGGCCGTGAGGGCGGCTTCGAGGGGATCGAGGAGTACCTGGCTCTCAAGTACGTGGCGATCAACCACCGCGCCTAGAGGCTGAGCGCTCAGACGGTTACCGGCCCGCCGATGCGGATGGCCGACATCACGATCGAGCCGAAGGCGCTTTCGCTGAAGTCGGGCCTGGCCTCCTTGAGGCGGGCCAGCAGGTCGCGATGGTTGGTCCCGACCATGCGCGAGAGCGAGATGGCCGCCGAGGCCAGCACGTGGGCTTCGCATTCGGAGGCGAGGCAGCAGGAGAAGACACCCCTGCGAAAGACGGCATCGCCTTGCAGTTTGACCAGGATGGATAGATTGCGGGGCGAGACGCTCGAGTCCGGCTGGAACTTGAAGGATATGCCCGAGCAGGCCCCGATCACCTCGTCCACCATCGACTCCGGCACCGGCGCCGCCATGAAAGGTGCGGCGGCCAGGAGCCACTTGGAGGGCTCCACCCCCGGGGCGACCTCGGAGCGGCGGCGCACCCAGGACCTGGCGACGCGCTCGACGGCGGCGCACTCTTTTCGATCGCCGGGCCGAGACTGAAGGCAGGAGGCCAGGCGCTCCGCGGTCGCACCGATGTGGCGGAGGACCCTGTCGGCGAGCCGGTAACGCTGCGGATCGTCGGCCGCGTAGGCGGCCACACGCTCGAGAGTGGCCGGGCCGGCCGACTCGGAGAGAAGATTCCCGATCGCCTCCTCGTCTCCCGAGGCGATGATCGAGTCCACGGCGCGCCCCACTCCGTGGATCCATGGCATGGCCGCCAGTTCGCGCCGCATCGCAGGCAGCTGGGCAAGCTCGGGCACCACGCTCGGGTATTCGCGCAAATGGCGGTTGCCGAGCAGGACCATGGCCAAACCCTCGTGCTGCCCGGCGGTGATGATCACCTCCGGGAACTCGAAGACCCTCGGGTTGGCCAGGCAGGCGCGGGCCGCGCTCAGGCGCCCCGACTCCAGGCTCCGGAAGAAGGTGCGCCGGAAGAGGGTGGGGGAGCTCCTGGCGAATTGCGCCTTTCGGGCCAGGTGGGCGGCCGCCTCGGAATCTTTCAGGATGATGGAGACGGCTTCGTTCATCTCGGTCACCCGGGGCTGGGCGGACCAGCGCAATAGCATGGCGCGATCGCCCGCGGCGGCGGCGGCGCGCACGGCGGCCACCGCAATCTCGGGGTGGTCCGCGGCTTTGGGATTGGCGGCAAATGCCTCGCGCACCTTGCGGGAGGGGTCCGTGGCCAGGCGCTCCACCAGGGTGGGGAAGGAGTAGGCGGCGACGCTGCGCGCCAAGGCTTCGCGGATCTCCGGGGGAAGGCTCTTGAGCGCCGCCAGCAGCTCGTCGAGCGTGCGGATCCCCTTGCGGTCCGCAAGCCTCAGCACCATGCCGAGGGCCAAGTGGTCGTCGCCCATCCCTTACCGTTCCTGCAATCCCGCGGGCTGCGCCCGCATCCTGTGCGTCCTGGGCAGCCGGGGCGGGGCGACGACCCATCCGTCCCTTCCTGCCGCTATTGCGGCCGGCTGTCGAGGTTGTTACCGACTGTTAGCTTCGCATCGTTTCAAAGTGCGACCAGCATTTCTGAGATTTTTTCATGTTAGCGAGCGGGTCGTGGCCATGGGAAGAGGCGACCAGTCCGCCAATCTCACCTCCACCGAAGAGACGTAGCAGCCGCTCGGGGTCGATACCACGCCGGCCTCGAGGTTCGCGATCGCGAAGTGGTCGTCGATCATGGCCCCGATCCTTCCGATCAGGTCCGCCAGTGAGGCCATGTCGTGCGGCTTCCGCCCCGCGGCCCCGTTTATCAGCGCCACGGCGGGGATGGAGTCGATGAAGGCGGGAATGTCGGAGGTGAAGAGGGGGAGGGTGGCCATGGCGCGCGCCCCGAGCAGCTCGGAGATCTCCCCGGCAATCCCCATGCTTATGAACGGGCCGAAGATGGGGTCGTGCGAGACCGAGAGGTCGATGGGCACCGAGAGCTCGAAGCTCAGGTATCCGGCCACCTCAACGTGCTCCTTGGTGGCGATGGCGTAGCAGCCGAGAAGCTCGGCCGCCTCCTCGCCGCCGATCCAGACCGAGTGGATTCCGCCCTCGGCCTCCTCGTCGGCTCCATCCGCTCGGTCGAGTGCCTTGGCGATTATCGCCGCCGCGCGCTTGACGTCGACGCCTTCGAATTCCGGGGGCTCGCCCTCCTCGCTCGACTTCCAGGCGTAGTAGTCGGCCATGCGCGCCAGCACGATGGCGGCCATGTCCGGGAAGTCGAAGCTCGGCACCTCCTTGCGATAGCGCCGCAGCTCCACCGGGACCCCGGGGAGAGCCAGGAAGTTCGCGAGCACCGGCTTTGGAAGGGCCACTCCTTCCTGCTGGGCGACCTGTGCAATCTGCTGGGCCACGCCTCGCGCCACCATCACGGCGGCGCTGCTGCGCTGGTCCTCCTCGGAGACCAGGGTGTCCGCGCTGGTGCGAACCGGCTTGACCCTCCCGGTAACGGTGGGAATGTAGAGAACCAGGGCGGCATCGACGCCGGGATCGGCGAGGAGGATCTCCAGCGCCTTGCCGTAAGCCTCGGGCTCGATGGCCGCTGGCAGCTCGAAGGGGTTGGCGTAGCGCGCCTGGGGAACCAGCTCGCGAAGAGACTCCTGGGTCTCCTCGGAGAGCTTGGCAACCTTCAGGCCGGCCGCCTCGCATGCGTCCTGGGCCAGCGGCGCCGGGCCTCCGCGGTTGGAGAGGATCGCCACCCGGCGTCCGCGGGGGAGAGGCTGGGTGACCAGGCCGTGCCCCAGCTCGAAGAGCTGCTCGATGGAGTCGATCCGGATCACGCCGGTGTATTTCATCAGCGCGTCGACCGCGTCGTCGACCGCGATGGGCTTGATCGTCTTCCCGCTGGGCGAGACGGTGGTCCGCAGCCGGCTCACCTCTTCGGGAAGGGCGGTGCGCACCGACGCGGCCACGTCCGTGTAGCGCCTGGCCTTGACCGCCACGATGGGCGTGGACCTTGCCACCCGGCGTGCCACCCGGGCGAAGGTGCGCGGATTGCCGAAGGACTCCAGGTAGAGAAGGATGACGTCGGTGTTGTCGTCCAGCTCCCAGTAGTGGAGCATGTCGTTGGAGGAGATGTCCGCCCGGTTGCCCGAGGAGACGAAACAGGAAAGCCCGAGCCCACGCCGTCTCGCTTCCTCCACGATGGCCAGGCCCAGCGAGCCGGAGTGGGAGATGAGCGCCGCCCGCCCGGGAAGCAGTCCGTAAGGGGCGAGCGTCGCGTTCAGCGAGACCAGCGGGCTGGTGTTGGCCACACCCATGGAGGCGGGCCCCACCACGCGCATCCCGTTCTTGCGTGCCAGACGGACCAGCTCCCGCTCCGCCTGGGCGCCTTCGTCGCTGGTGTCGGAGAAGCCCGAGGAGATGATCACCATCCCACCGATCTGCTTCTCGGCCGCCTCCTGCACCAGCGCGGCGATCTCCTCGGCGGGGACCGCTACCACCACCAGGTCGATGTCGTCGGGGATGGCGGAGAGCGAGGGATAGGCGCGCACGGAGGAGACATGCGAGGCGGCGCGGTTCACCGGATAGACGGGGCCCTCGAAGCTGCTCTCCAGGATGTTGCGGAAGACGACGTTGCCAACCGAGGCGATATCGCGGGAGGCGCCCACGACTGCGATCGACTTCGGTGCCACTATGCGTCTCACGCTTCGTGCCACTGCAAGGCGCTCGCGATCCTGCATGCGCTTGACAGACTGCGCCGTGGGCTCGATGTCGAAGGTCACCCGGATCACACCGTCCTCGAAGGCGCGGGTGTCGGCAAAGCCGGCATCTCGGAAGACCCTCAGCATTCGCGCGTTCTCCGGGAGGGTGTCGGCGATGAAGCGGTGTATTCCGGCTTCGCGCGCCGCTTCGACCAGGAACTCGAGCATCAGGGTGGCCAGCCCGCGTCCCTGATGGGCGTCGTCGACCAGGAAGGCCACCTCGGCCGTGCCGCTGCCGGGCAGCCGGTCGTAGCGGGCCACCGCGATGATCACGTCGCCGAGCAGGGCCACGAGAGCCATGCGGTCCACGTAGTCCACGTTCACGAAGCGCGACAGCATCGCCTCGGAGAGCTTGGGCATGGGGGTGAAGAAGCGGAAGTAGATCGACTCCGGGGAGAGGCGCCCGTGGAAGGCCTCGATGCGCCCCGCATCAGATGGCTTTATCGGGCGGATGGCGACGGTACGGCCGTCGGAGAGGATGGTGTCGGTCTCCCACTTGTATGGATAGCTCCCGCCCCTGGGCTCTTCTGCTGCGTTAGACATCTCGGCGCACTCCGTCCGCTTCGGGTCGCCGACGGTGGGCGCCCCGGCCGAGGCCGATTCTAACCCTCTGGCCTGCTGCTTGTCAGGTGTGATTTAGCTCGGCGGCCGCCACCGGCTCGAGCGTCTCGCCCCGGGCGCGGCGCACCATGTCCGCCAAGGTGAACGAGTCGAGGTGTTTGCGCATGTGCGCCCCGACCTCCTCCCACACCGTGAGCAGCACGCACTGCCCCTCGTGCTCGCAGGCGCCGTTCTCGTGCGGCTGGCCGAAGTCGCCGGCCACGATGGGCCCGTCCACCGCGCTCACTATTTGGGCCAGGGTGATCTGGGAGGGATCGCGGGCCAGCACGTAGCCCCCGCCCACGCCTCGCTTGGACTTGACCAGCCCGGCCCCTTTCAGGGCCAGCAGGATCTGCTCCAGGTAGGGCTGGGGAAGCCCGGTGCGTTTGGCGACCTCCTGCACTGAGGTGGGTCCGGGTTCGTCCATGTGAAGGGCCAGGGAGAGCAGAGCCCTTGACGCGTAGTCACCGCGAGTCGACACCTTCACGGCTACCATCGTAGCCGCCGCCGGAGAGGGCCGCCGATTGGGCGGGCCGCGGCGCCTCGCGAGGGCTCCATGGAGCCGAGCCGGGCCGTGGTAGTCTGCCAAGAGGCGGAGAGAGAGTCGATGGTTCCAGGAGCAGATTTTCGGATTCCGAGCTACTCGGGGGCGTGCATCTCCAACGTGGTGCCCTCGATCGCGCTCTCCCTCGCACGCAATCGCAACGGGGAGGGGTGGCCCTCCGAATCGAGGATCCTGGACCTGATCCGCGGTCTTCACCTGACCTTCGACCCGTCCGCGGACTCCTGGGTGCCCAAGGTCATCACCGAAGCCAGCCAGGTGGTCCTGCTCGTGGTGGACGGTTTGGGAACCGAGCAGCTGGCCGCCTTCTCGCACGAGGCACCGCTGCTTGCCTCGCTGTCCGGGACCACCATCTGCTCGGTGGCCCCGACCACCACGGCCACCGCGCTGACCTCGATCGCATCTGGCCTCTCCCCGCTCGACCACGGGATCGTCGGCTATCGGATGAGGCTAGGGCAGGACCAGGTGTTCAACACCTTGCGCTGGTCCTATCCGGACTTCGGCCGTAGGCCCGCCTCGCCGGGAACCATCTGCTCGGCGCGGCCCTTCATGGGGCTGGACGTGCCGGCGGTCTCCAAGGCTCAGTACACCAACACCGGCTTCACACGTGCCTACCTGGGCGACACGAAGCTCTTCGAGTTCCGCACCCTCTCGACGATGGTCTCCAAGGTGGGCTCGCTGCTCGCCTCGGGGCGCCCCTTTGTCTACACCTACTACGAGGGTCTGGACAGCGTGGCCCACGAATACGGCTTCGGCGACCCCTACATGCGCGAGCTGCGCTTTCTCGACTTCCTTGTCAACGAGCTGATCGGCGTGCTGCCACCCGGCGCCGCACTGGTGGTGACGGCGGACCACGGCCAGGTGGTCGTGCCCGACCCGCCCATCTCCCTCGATCCCCGTCTCGAGGCGCTCACGATGCTGAAGAGCGGAGAGGGGCGCTTCCGCTGGCTGCACCTGCGCCGCGGCGAGCTCGCCGCGGCCGAGGAGATCGCGAAGGAGGCCTATTCGAACATCGCCGTGGTGCTGAGCCGCGACGAAGCTCTCGACGAGGGCCTCTTCGGGCCGGACCACAACGAAGGGCGGGCGCATCAACGCCTTGGCGACCTGGCCCTGGTGGCCACGGCGCCGGTGGCGTTTCTCGACCCCGCCGATGTCGGGCCGTTCAATCTCGTATCGCGCCATGGCGCACTCACCGCCGCGGAGATCGACGTGCCTCTGGTGGGGCATCTGGCGGTGTGAGCGCGCTTCGACCCGCCGAATGATGGCTCGTCAATGCTCTCGGGCGCGGATCGAAGTGGCGGTGCCGGAGTTCGCCGGCCTTTATGGCGTTGCGCCCACCGGATTCATGAGGACGCCGATGGCATGGAGTCGAGCGCGAGTTCGTGGCACGAGCCGGGCCGGCGCCGCAAAAGTGCGTTGCACGCGAAAAGGCGGCTCCCCGTCCTTGGCCGCCGCCTCACGCGCATCGCGGCGCAATTCCGTGGGTGACCCCCTGGCCTCCCCGCCCAGCGGGGTGGGTCGCCGTCACGTGGCCCACTTGGGGGAGCTCCCATTGGCTCGGACGCCTCGGCGGTGATGTGTTGACCGGCTCGCGCCGTCCCTCCCGCAACGCGGACGTCCGAAGAATTTTGATCGCCCGCGGATCGCGCGGGTTGGCCTCCGGCTACTTCGCCGTGGTTCTCGGGGTGGAGCTGCACGGCCAGGGCCTATCCGGCGTCGAGGTGGGTCTGATCCTCGGCGCAGTGCTCGGAGGCACGGCGCTGGCCCTGGCGGGCGTCAGGCGCTTCGCGGACGCCGCGGGCCGCCGTCGCCTTTACGGCTACGGGTATCTTCTCCAGGCTCTGGCCGGCGTGGTCCTGGTGCTGTCTCCCTGGTGGTGGCTCCTCGTCGCGGTGGGTCTTACCGGCGTGCTCGCCACTGAGACGGTCGACTCGGGAGCCTTTGGCGCCTTGGAACAGGTCATGCTGGCTTCGGCGGTCGCCGAATCGACGCGCCTGCGCAGTTTCAGCGTCTACGGCGCTGTGGGCGCCGCGGCGGGCGCTTTGGGCGCTCTGGGCGCCGGGTTGCTGGAGCTTGCGGGACCGGGCTCAGTGGGCCGGTCGAGCTTTCTTGCCATCGTCCCCCTTGCCTTGGTCGGTGCGGCCTATGCTTTCCGCCTGTCGCCTGCAGTCGAACATTCCGGCACGGCGCAGGCAAGAGACCGACGCGACCCCGGCTCTGCGGAGACGCGGCGTACGATACGGCGCATCTCGTCTCTTTTCGCTCTCGACTCCTTGGGGGCCGGATTCGCAGTACAGGCCTTTGTTGCTTACTGGCTCGCTGCTCGCTTTCACGCGACCACGCTTACGATCGGCGCCATCTTCCTGGCCACGGGCCTTCTTCAGACGCTTTCCATGATGGTGGCCGGTCGCTTGGGAGAGCGGTTTGGCCTGCTCGAGACGATGGTCTTCACGCACCTGCCCTCCAATGTTTTCCTCGCCGCAATCGCCTTCGCGCCCAGCCTTCCCGTCGCCGCGTTGCTCCTTTGCCTCCGCGCCTCACTGTCGGAGATGGATGTACCCACCCGCAATGCCTACCTG
>JAKAEN010000266.1 GCA_021818355.1 Actinomycetes bacterium
GGTTCAGGATTTCGCCGGCATCCTGGTCCCGCGGGCAATCGAAGCGGGTGAGACCATCGAGATCGGTCCCCTGGCGATTTCCTTCGCCGCCGCCGATCACATTCCCGGAACCCTGGCGGCCCGGGTCACCGACCGCCACGGCACCTCGATGGCCTACACCGCCGACACCGGGCCTTCCGAATCGCTGGCCGCCTTCGTTGAAGGAGTGGACCTCCTCCTCGGAGAGTCGACCTGGCTCACGCGTCCTGAGGCCGCGCCACCCGGCTTGCATCTCGACGCAGCCGAGTTGGCGGAACTGGCCACACGCAGCGGCGCGAAGCGCCTGGTCGTCACCCATGTCGCCTATCCGGGCAACGCGGCCGCCGCGGCGCGCCTGGTGCAGGCACGCCATCAAGGCGAGGTGCTGGCGGCATTCGACGGATTGGTGGTCGAGTTCTGAAGCCCACCCGAGCCGGGCGGGGCACAGACGGCGCGAGCTCGGATCCTCCCACTAGGTTGAATGCCGTGCCCGGGAAAGCAACTCAAAGCAACCGGGGCGCGCTTGGATCACGGCGCCCCGACCAGAGCGCAAACGCGGTCTTGACCATTCCGAACCTGGTCACGCTTCTTCGCCTCATGCTTCTGCCCGTGTCGCTCTACTTTGCCCTGGGCAGGCACGACTTCATCACCGCCACCGTCCTTCTCGCGGTCATCTCGATCACCGACTTCCTGGACGGCTACCTCGCCCGCCACCTGGGCCAGGTGTCCGAGCTGGGAAAAATCATCGACCCCTCGGCGGACCGGGTGGTCATTCTCGCCGTTGGCATCGCCGCGCTGGCCGAGGGTTGGATACCACTCTGGCTGGGCGTGGTGATGCTCTTTCGGGAGGCTCTGATCTCGGCGATATCCGCCTATCTATACAAGGCCAAGTCGCACCGTCTGGATGTGATCTGGGCCGGCAAGGCCGGAACACTCCTCCTGCTGTTCGCGCTGCCGGCCATCCTCCTCGGCGAGCAGACCCACCCGGATCTCGGCGTGCTGCACGGCATCGGCATCGCGCTGGCCCTGGCCGGAACCGCCGTTCTGTACTGGGCGGCGGGCATATACGTGCGCCGGGACCTGATCCCCGCCCTTTCGGGCAAGTAGGGGCCGGGGCCGTAGACGGGCGTAATCGCCACACGCCGGCACGAGTTTGTTGATAGGTTCGCTTCCAGCGACCCGAGGAGGGCAAAGGGACATTGAAAGCAGTCATCATGGCAGGCGGCGAGGGCACGCGCCTCAGGCCGCTGACCGCCACGGCTCCGAAGCCGATGCTGCCCGTGGCCAACCGGCCCATGCTCGAACACATTCTCAACCTGCTAAAAAAGCACGGCTTCGACGAGGCCGTGATAACCGTCGCCTTCATGGCCAACACCATTCGCACCTACTTCGGCGACGGCTCCGAATTCGGCATCCGTATTAGCTATTCGAACGAGGACTCTCCGCTGGGTACGGCGGGCTCGGTTGGGAACTGCCGCGGGATGCTGGACTCGACCTTCTTGGTCATCTCGGGCGACGTGCTGACCGACATCGACCTGACCGCGGTGCTCGAGTTCCATCGCTCGCGCTCGGCGATGGCGACCATTGCGCTCAAGTCGATGGAGAACCCCCTCGAATTCGGGATCGTGACCACCAACGAGGACCAGACCGTGGCCCGCTTCCTGGAGAAGCCCACCTGGGGCCAGGTCTTCTCCGACACCATCAACACCGGGATATACGTTCTCGAGCCGGAGATCTTCGCCTACATGCCGGTCGGCAAGGTCCTCGACTTCTCCCAGGACGTCTTTCCCAGCATGCTCGCCGCAGGCGTGCCCATACATGCGATGACGTGCGAGGGTTACTGGGAGGACGTGGGAACTCTGGAGGCCTATCTGAGTTCCCAGAGCGATGCGTTGGCCGGGAAGGTGGAGATAGATCTCCCGGGCTTCATGATGGACACAGGCGTCTACGTGGGTTCGGGCACCGAAATACACCCGAGCGCCCATCTCGAGTCACCGGTGCTGATCGGCGACAACTGCCGCATCGGAGCGGGCGCGCGCGTCGGGCCGTACAGCGTGGTGGGCACCAACTCGCGCATCTCCCGGTCGGTGGAGATCAACCACTCGATCCTGCACGAGAACGTCTACGTCGGCGAGGCGTCGACTGTGCGCGGCACCGTGGTCGGAAAGTCATGCGACATCAGGCGCAGCGTGCACACCGAGGACGGAGTGGTCCTGGGCTCCGACTGCTACGTGGGCGACGGTGCCCAGATCATGTCGCGAGTGAAGGTCTATCCCTCCAAAACCGTTCAGTCGGGCGCAACCGTCCTCACCTCCATCGTCTGGGAGTCCAAAGGCACACGCAGCGTCTTCTCGCCGACCGGCGTCAAAGGCATCGCCAACGTCGACATCGGCCCGGAGCTGGCCCTCCGCCTGGCCATGGCCTACGGCTCCACGCTCCGGCCCGGAGCGCGCATAACCACGGCGCGAGACTCCTCGCGGGCCGCACGCACCCTCAAGCGTGCCATCATGGTCGGACTCAACGCCGTTGGCATTGACGTTGCCGACCTCGAGGTGGCTACCGTGCCGGCACTCCGTTTCCATGTCCGAAACACCTCCTCCAAGGGCGGCATCGCGGTCGGACTGGATCCCCTCGACCCGGAGTCGGTGGTGATCCGCTTCATTGACGAAGGCGGGGTCGACCTGGACGAGGCCACTCAGCGCAAGATCGAGCGGGGTCTGGCTCGCGAGGACTTCCGCAACGTGCTGGCGGGCGAGCTGGGCGACATAGAGTTCCCCGCGCGCAATACCGAGTACTACACCCAGTCGCTCCTGGATCAGGCGGAGGTGGCCCGCATACGCGGCCGCAATTTCAAGCTGGTGGTCGACTACAGCTACGGCGTGGCCTCCCACATCATGCCCGGGGTGCTCTCCAAGCTCGGTGGGGACATCCTGGGGATAAATCCCTTCTCCTCGACCAAGCGCATGGTGGAGTCCCTACCCGCCGCCAACCTCGCCCGTCTCGCCGACCTGGTGGTCTCCTCCCGCTCCGAGATGGGCGTGGCCATCGACCCGGTAGGGGAGCGCATGCAGGTCGTCGACTCCAAGGGGCGCATCCTCTCCGGCCACGAGCTGCAGGTCCTCATGTGCAGGCTGGTTGCCGAGGCCAACCCGGGAGCACGAGTGGTGATACCTGTGGGATCGCCCCGGGCCACCGCGGATGCCATCAGGCGCTTCGGGGGCGATCCGGTCCTGGCCAAGCGCAGCATCGCGGGCCTGAGCGAGGCCGCGCTCTCCTCGGAGCGCGGCTGCGAGCTCGCGGCCGGCCTGGAGGGGGACTTCTCCTTCCCGACCTTCCTGCCCGGGTTCGACGGATGCGGGGCTTTCGTGCAACTTCTGTCGCTGCTGGCCACCACGGGGCAGAGCCTGGCCGAAGCCGCCGACGAAATCGGCGTCATCAGCGTGGTCAGCGAGTCGGTGGTGACGCCGTGGGAGACCAAGGGCATGGTGATGCGGATCTTGCTGGAGGGCCTCGGGGAGGCCGAGCCCCTGCTCATAGATGGCATCTACGTGACCCAGCCCAAGGGCTGGTACCTGATAGTCCCGGATCCCGTCGAACCGGTGACACAGGTCTTCGTCGAGCTCGAGAACGAGGTCGAGTCGCGCATGCTGGCGCGGCAACTCGCGGAGCGGATCGTCCAGATCGTGCGCGACGCCGACGCGGTGCGCCCTTAGCTCGCGGCCTTTCCGGCAAGCAGGTGATTTCCTGCATCCGCACGTG
>JAKAEN010000267.1 GCA_021818355.1 Actinomycetes bacterium
CAGGCTTGGCGAGCTCTGCGCCGGCCTGGCCGATCCGGCGACGCTGCTCGCCGGGAACCAGGATGGCCTGTCCGCGACATTGGGGGATCTGCGCTGGCAGCTTGCCTCGCTCGACACCGCGCGCACCAATGCGGAGGCGGCGCGCAGGGAGACGGGCACCTTCGCCGCGGATGCCAGAGAGATCGCGGTCGAGGCGGGACTCTCCGCCGACGCCGAGCCCATCGAGCTGGTCGACCGGCTCCTCGAGCGCATGGCCGACGCCAAGAGCGCCGTCGCGGTGCTGGCCGGATTGGAGGCCGAGCTCTCCGAGGCCGGCTCCGACGAGGCAAGGCGGAAGGTCGCCGAGATAACCGCCCTCTACGGCATCTCCGATCGGGACGCCTGGCGCGAGTACCTCCTGCGGCGCAGCACCCGGCAGGGGCTGGAGCGGGAGCTGCATGCCATAGGAGAGGAGGAGGCCAGGCTCAAAGAGGCGCTGTTGGGTTCCACCTCCGGAAGGGAGCTGGTGGCGGCCGTGGAGTCGGGGGCCGGGCTCGACGAGCTGCGCCGCGGGCTCGAGGAGCGGAGTTCGGAGCTCTCGGCCACGCTCGGGTCCTCGCATCAGGAGCTGGGCGGCCTGGAACAGAAGATCCGGGATCTTGGAACGGACTCCAGGATGGCCGAGGCCAACGCGCGTGCCGAGGCCCTCCGCGCCGACATCGCCCGCACATTCGTGGATTGGGCGTCGCTGGCGCTTGCCGAGAAGATGCTTCGCGACGGGATCGGCCGCTTCGGCCAGGATCGCTCACGGGGAGTTGCCGAGCTGGCTTCCGAGCTTTTCGCGGAACTCACCGCTGGGCGCTATCCGGCACTGGACCTGAACGCCTCCGAACCGTGGGTCCGCCGTGCAGACGGGGTGGAACTGAAGCTCGAGTCGCTCAGCCGGGGAACTCTGGATCTCGCCTACCTGGCCACCCGCTTCGCCGTGGCCGAGCTAAGCACGCTCGAGACCCCCCAGGGGCCCTTGCGAATGCCGCTTCTCCTGGATGACGTGCTGGTCAACCACGACCTCGACCGTGCCCGGCAAGTCATTCGCCTGCTGGTCCGCATGGCCCGGGGCACCCAGGTGATCTTCATGACCTGCCACGACCATCTCGTGCGCCTTGTGCAGGAGGAATCCGGGACGGTGGAGGGCAATCCGCCCACTATGCTGGAGATCGGAGCTTAACGCTGAACCGCCGTTCCCTCTGCAAGGAGGTGACCCCCCTCAGGGGTCGCGGGGCTCCGTTTGGAACCTCTTTCTTTGCAGAAGGCTGTGATAAGCATGAGCCCAAGAAGCTACCTTGGCTCAAAGATGTCGACCGTACTTAGAAGCGTCTCCGCTGCCGACCTGGGCCTGGCGAATATCGCCAGGATGCCGGCCGCCATGGCCCCTCTGGCCCTTGTGCTTGCCGAAGGCCACAGCAGGCGCGCCCTGGCCGTGGGATCGCTGCTGGTGGCGGCGTTCACCCTGGGCGAGATCTTCTTCTCCGCTCCGTTGGCACGTCTCGGTGACCGCCTGGAGCCACGGCGGGCACTGATCCGCCTTATGGCACCGCTTGCGCTGCTCTGGGCCGCCTTCGGCCTGCTGGCACCGCGCTTCGGGAATGGGATCGTCTTCGTGGCGCTGCTGGCCATGGCCGTCCCCATCGGCGGCCTGGGGGCGGGACTCTTCGGAATCGCGCGGCACCTGATCGTCGGGGGGCATCGCCCCGGACCGGGGAAGCTGACCATGGAGCGGCTGGTGGCTTTGGACACCTCGCTGATGGAGGTCTTCTTCTTCGTGGCGCCGATGCTGGTCTCGGCCTCCATAGTGGTGGGCGGTCCGGCCTTCGCCGCGTTCTCGGTCGCCTTCATCGGCGCCGCGGGCCTGGCGCTGCTTGGCGCACTGCCCCGCAGGGCGGTGGAGGCGGCTGCCGTGCAGCCCGAGGCGCACGCCGAGCGCTCGGCGGAGAAAGAGAGCGTCTGGCTCTCCCGCGAGAGGGCCTGGGTCTTTGTGGCCTCCTCGGCCATGGGCATCGCCGAAGGCGGATTCATCGTCGCCGTGCCTTCGATCCTGGTGGAGAAGCACCTGGCGCTCGGCTACTCCGGGCTCATCGTGGGCCTGTTGTCGGTGGGAAGCGTGATCGGCGGCCTGGCGGTGGCCAAGCACCCCGCCCTCATCAACAGGATCTCGTTGCGCCGCCGCCTGGCTCTGCTCTTGCTGGGGCTGGCGGTGGGGGTCTCCCTGGTCTCCATGCTGCCCACGGTGGCGGCCATGGCGGTGGGAACGCTCCTGGCGGGCAGCTTCGTCGCGCCCCTAAACACCACCCGGGCACTTGCCATCCAGTCCCTGGTCTCCAAGGAGCAGAAGGCGGAGGGCTTCGGAGCGCTGTATGGCTCCTACTCGATCGGCTTCGCGGTTGT
Source organism: Actinomycetes bacterium (assembly GCA_021818355.1). Lineage (GTDB taxonomy): Bacteria > Actinomycetota > Acidimicrobiia > Acidimicrobiales > Acidimicrobiaceae > Acidithrix. Next base: position 2,425 of record JAKAEN010000267.1, read on the forward strand.
CGGGCTTGCGCTTGGCCTGTTGGGCACGGTCTTTAGCGCCGCGGCCATCCTGGTGACCATGACGTCGCTCTCGATCGCCATTGCGGCCTACCTGATAGCTGTGCGCCCCAACCGTGGCGTCTCCGCATTGCGGCTGCATCGCGCCGCCTGAGCGATCTCAGTACTGCTTCTCGGCCCAGTTGAGGTGGTCGAGCGGGCCGGGGCCGTGCCCCAGGCCCCAGCCGGCGGAGCCGGCGATCGCCCGGCTGGTGTAGATCTTGGCCGCCTGGGCTGCCTCCTCCAGGGTCCTACCCCTGGCCAGGTGGGCGGCCATGGCGGAGGAGAAGGTGCAACCCGTGCCGTGCACGTTCAGGGTGTTGATCCGCCGGGCGCGTAGGTAGGAGAGGTTGGCGCCATCGAAGAGGACGTCGATCGAGTCGGAACCGGCCAGGTGTCCACCCTTCAGGTAGACGTAGCGGCTTCCGAAGGCGTGCAGGGCCTTGGCCGCGGCCACCATGTCGTCGAGACTTTCGATCTGCATTCCTGTCAGCGCCTGGGCTTCGAAGATGTTCGGCGTGATGACCAGGGCCACCTTGGCCAGGCGATCCCGATAGGCCGTGACGATCTCCTGCTCGCTCAGCCGGTCGCCGCTGGCCGCGACCATGACCGGATCGACCACCAGGCGGGGGAGGTCGCCCTTGAGCGCGAATGACTCCACCACCTCGGCCAGCTCCACCGAGCCGAGCATCCCGGTCTTCACCGCTCTGACCTGGAAGTCCGCAAGCACTGTCTCGATCTGAGCCGTAAGCATCTCCGGGCTGGTCAGCGATATCGCCGAGACCCCTTTGGTGCTCTGGGCGGTGATGGCGGTGATGGCCGTCGTGCCGAAGACGCCGTTGGCCGCGAAGGACTTGATGTCGGCCTGGATTCCCGCTCCGCCTCCGGAGTCGGATCCGGCGATGGTCAAAGCAACCGGGGGAGTCCTCGGGATCGCCATCAGCCAACTACCTCCTCGTTGCCGTTTCAGCATGGGGACGTCATCAGTTCTGCAGCATTTGTGCCTAGGCAGACGCGACCCGCCAGCCGTGGTAACGAGGGGGCAGGCGCAAATGTTACAACCCGGGCCGGAATAATTATCAAAGTAGTTCGGCCAGGCCTTCGCCGGGGCTGCTGGCCACGGCCTGGTTGCGTCGCGGGATGCGTCCCGCGTTGCGGGCCAGGTAGCCTGCCTCCACGGCTGCCGCGATTGCGGCAGCCATTCGGGGCGGATCCTCGGCCCGGTTGACAGCCGAAGCCACCAGGACTCCGGAGCACCCGAGCTCCATGGCCAGAGCGGCATCGGAGGCGGTGCCC
>JAKAEN010000026.1 GCA_021818355.1 Actinomycetes bacterium
GGAGGATGGGCGGTGGAAAGGTTTGGAAGAACAGAGCCGGATCCTCCCTCGCCAAGCGAAGGGCAAGCGGGTCGTCGAGGGTCACATAACGCCGGCCCTTCGTGCAAAGGTGGCGCAGGAGGGTCGTTTTCCCCACCTGCCGCGGCCCGGTCACCAGCAGCACGGGGAGCTGGTGCGACGCCTTTCGAAGGTAGCCTTCCAGGGTCCTCGGAAGATACATGGCTCGACTCCCGTATCGTCCATAACGCAATCGCATTGCAATATGGACGATATGCACCGAGGTGTCAAGGGTGTGGCGGGCGCCCGCTGTCGTACCGGCGAAATCGATGGCCAAAGGTCAGCGTCGGTCGAACCGCCGGTCGTTGTCGTGCTGGGCGGTCGGACTCTCCACCCGACAACCACCACCGCGCCCTCGCCGGTCGTGCCTCCATTTGAATGGAGCAGGGTCGTGTCTTGCTTGCATCTGTGGCGCCCACGCACATGGCCGACAGCGACCTACCGTCCAGTCGTCGTTCCCGCGCACGCGGGAACCCAGGTCGTTGTCGCCGGCGGCGGACATCCTGGATTCCCGCTTCCGCGGCGAATGCCCTTACACGCCCAGCGCCCCAGATCGGCGCGGTCCGCGTGGCGGCCGATGCTCGCATCGGCCGACGGGCTGTTTGTCATGTCCGTGTGGGACGCGCGCGCCGCGCGCGTTTCCTCTGGTCCTCCAACAAGCGACCACCGGGCTCCGGCCAGCCGCCCCCCGCATCGACACGGCCCGTGTAGCGGCAGGCAACAGGCCCCGCGGCCCGCCGCCGCGTCTCGTGCGCTTTCCCCGAGCCCGGGGGCTCACTCCGAGGCTGTCGCGCCCGTGACGGCGTGCCGGATTGCGGCCGCGTCTTCCTTGCTCAGGCGGGCCGCGGCCTTTTGCGGATCGGCGGAGACCTCGGCCAGGATGGTGGCGAAATCGGCTGCGTTGGCCGTTATCCGATGTTCGACACGCGCCCGTACCAGCGGGAACAGCGTCGAAGCCAAGAACCCGAGAGCGCGGCTGTCGGTCCGGATGTACACCGCCACGTGCAGGGTCACCCCCGGGCCGTTGGGTTCCGCGGTGACGACAAGCGCCATCCGCCCCTTGAAGGAGGGGACGAGGGCATGGTTCAAGCTGCCGAACGCCACCCAGACGCGCCGGTTGCCGGCCTGTTCGACCGGGTACACATCGCCCTGGATGCCGGTGGGGTCGTCCACATGGATGCCATCCCCCTGTGGGCGGACCCTGTATCTGGGTGAGAACCCGTGGGCCTCCCAGAGCCTCGCAAGGATCATCGGGTTCTCCAGGAACATGGCAATGACGGCAGGCCGCGCGTTGAACTGGAGGTCGCGCGCGACCGGCATGTCCGGCTGGGACTGCAGCAGCTGGTATTCCACGCCAAGGTCGGAACCTCGTGCCCAACCACATGGCAGCACCACGAACAACGCGAACAGGAGCCCGCCTGCCCGGACCTTGCGCACGATCATCGAACCCGCTCTCTGCTGTCCATCCAGGTGTTGTGGACAGGATGTCGTTGGCTCACGTCGAGCCATCGTACCGCCGGCGAGCGAGCTGTCAACCGATCGTCGCAACTGAAGTGCCCCCACCCTCATCGACGGACCCACTCAGGGGCGGGCGGCGCAACGCCCGGAACAGGTCGGTGCGAGGCGGCAGGCCTGCCACGACCAGCACACGATCCTCAATGCCGTCGCTTGGGAATGCCTGGTCGTCGCGCCAACCGAAACGTCCCAACTCCTTCGAAGGTCGCTCTGCGTTCATGCCCGAAGGGATGCGATCACGATCGTCGCGGCGGCCAACCGGTTGGCTGGCCGTCACAACCCCGGTCGCACCCCACGTCCGCCCGGCTCATGTGGAGGCCGATCCTTACGCCCGCCGCCGAGTCCTGACGCGGCGGATCAGCCTGGCAACGGCCAACGGCCCGTCGGACGTCCGGACGAGACCGGCGTTGGTGTGTACATGCCGCCGCCGAGATAACGGCGCTGGCCGGCGTCTGGTTGTCGTTCGCCCACAGGTGGGGACTCAGGCTCCTGACGCCGACAGCGGACAACCCGGATCCCCGCGTGTGCGGGGATGACGCGATGGGGGCGGGGATCGCGCCCCACCTCGGCCGTGGTCGTGTTCCGGCCGGTCCTCGCATCGACCGTCCGGCGAAGAAACCGATTGAAACGGCCGCGTTTGCCCCGCAGACCCCCGCGCCGACAACCGCGAACAGCGCGCCTCCGACTGCGTATCCAATTCATCAGTCACGTGTTCCGGCGCTCCTGTCGGGGCCAGGATCATCGGTAACGCGACTGAGACGAGGACTTGAAATATTCCGACGAGCCGTGGCATTCTCCTATTCGATGTAACGCAGTCGCAGTTGCAGAAGAAGGCAGCGAGAACCTAAACGGACGGACGCCGGGCCAGGGGGTCGGGTTCGGCGGGTTTGATAGGGACGGCGTGTCGGGACGGTCAGGGGCTCGAGAAAGCCCCCCAACAGAAGCAGTGCAGAGGAAAGGAGAAGACGAGATGACGAACAGTTTCTTGAAGTCGGCTTTCGTAGGGGCAGGGCTGGTGCTTACCATCGGGTTGGCGCAGCCTTCGTTCGCCGGCGGCGGCGCGAACTTCCCGGGGGGCGAGCCTCCAGGCCAGAGCGGCGGCAAGTCCTGCTCGTGCAGCGAGTGCCTCTGGGTGGATACTTACAACCCGAACAACCCTTCGAATCACGTCACCGACGTGGAGTTCTCGACGGGGGTCCTGCAGAGTGGAGTCCTGTACGAGATCCAGATTTCCGGCACGGCCAGCTACTGGGCCCCGGATATGTGGATCGCTCCCGAGGGGAGCCCCGACGCCGCGCCGATGTTCCCGAGCCTTGCCGGGGACATGACCGGTCCCGTCGGCATCGACTGGGAATACCTTTACGCGTATCCCGACCAGACCTTCACGCTATCTTTGCCCTACCACTATCAGTACGGGTTGGTCAGCCTCGACGGCGGCCTGACGTTTGTCGACATCGTGCCTGTCGGGGGCCAGACCTACCAGGGTTCTCACGTCTACCAGTACGTCGTGGTCGGCCAGGGCCAGAAAGCGGCGTTCGAGCGGATCGACCAGGGACCGAGCTTCGACAACTACGGACGCTTCAAGGTCTGCGTCTACCGCCTCAACGCCTGCGGCAAGAAGGACGACAACGGCGGCGGCGACGACGGCAACCCCGGCGGACACAGCTAACGAGCTGACGCCGCGAACCCGGGGCCAGGGCAAATTCGTCCGTCGGGAGCAGTGAGATTCGACCCGGCCACTCAAGCACTGGGGCCGGGGAGGGCGATCGACGCTCTCCCCGGCCCTCTCTTGTGGGCGGACCTTTAAGGTGTGGTTTCGAATCGGTGTCGAGCCGGCCCAGGTCCGAGCAGGCGCGATTGACCGTCGAAGGCGATGTTCGGCGCAAGGTGAATGGTCGAGCGGTCGGCCGGTGACCGCCCTCGGGCAAGCGACACCGGGCGCGCCGGTCCAAATGGGTTCGTGGGAACCGCGACTCAGCCAGTCGAAGCCCCCAGTCCCGCAACCAGCGGCACCGGGCATCGCAACCGGATCGGTCGCGTTGGCCTATACTTCCACAACCGATGGTGGCCAAGGGCCCAATGTCCCAACGCACCCCGCTCCACCGTACCCGCGGACAGTCGCTGAACTCGCGCGATCCGCGGCCGTCACATTCGGGCCGCGCTGATCTCGACGTCCCCGGGAGCCGGTTGGGGCCATGCCACTAATCGTCTGTGCATTCTGGCTGGCGTTTCCTTCGATTGGCACCGTCTTCAAGTATCTGGGCGTTCCGGGTCTCGTTTCCTACTCCGCCGTCGTTCTGGCTTCTCTCTGGGCGATTCGAGTCTGGGTGCTGCCCCGGCTCACCACGTACCTGACCGAGAGGCAGGCCCTCGTCCTTGCCGCTTTCACCCTCATGGCTCTGATTGCCATCTTCGTCTGGATCCACCCGCTGGTGAGCGCCCCGCGACCGGGCCACGGGAGCGACCGCAACGAAGCCATGAACCTCGCAACTTCAGCGCTGCTGCACGGTCGCTACCCATACCACTCGAGAACGTACCTGGGGAATCCGCTCAGCCCCCTGCCCGGCTCGATTCTGCTGGCGGTGCCATTCGCCTGGCTTGGCGACAGCGGTTATCAGACCTTCTTCTGGCTCGCAATATTCTTTCTTACCCTACGGCGTGAGTTGCAGGGTTCGCGGCCGGCCCTGCTTCTGATGTGGATTGCCTTGACCCTGTCGCCGGTTGTCGTTCAAGAGGTCATGACCGGCGGTGACCTGCTGGCAAATGCCCTCTACCTCATGGTCTTCGCGCTCAGTCTTCTTCGGCGCGCTCGTGAGAGGAGCGGGTGGGCCTACGCTGGTCTGTTCGGCGTTGGGCTATCTTCTAGGGCGAACTTCCTGTTGCTTGTTCCCCTCGGTTTGGTGGCGCTCGCCGAGCGCGCAGGATGGGGTCGTGCGCTCAAGCTCACCGCCGTAAGTTGCGCGACATTCGGAGTCGTCACGGTCCCCTTCTATCTTGCCAGTCCTGGGGGGTTCTCGCCGCTGCACACCCTGCGGACGTTTGACGCCGCGTCGGCGCGCGTCCCATGGCTCGGGGTTTTCGTGTTCGTTCTCGACGCCAGCCTCGCGGTTGCCCTTGCGTTTCTGCGCCCTTCTCGGACTGATGCGGGCTTTCTCAGAAATTGCGCTCTCGTGCTAGCGGTCCCGGTGGTGTCGTTGGCGATTGTCCTCGGCCTGCGAACCGGCGCGGCCGGCGTTGACTCCGTCGGGTATGGCCTCTGTTTCTTGTTCTTCGGTCTGCTCTCGTGCGCCAAGATTAGCTTGGATCCCGGTTTGCTGATCTCGCCCGTACCTCGTTTCTGATCTGCGCCGGATGGACCATTGGGGATTGCTGCTTGAGCGCCCCAACGCGAAACGAGGGGAGGTTGGCCTCCCCCCGCGTATCGCGTGTGCATCCGGCCGGTGGCAAGAGCCCTCAGTCAGAACTCTCACGAAGACTTGGATCTCAAGGCCACCGGCCCCGACCCTCGTCCCTCACCGGAGCTTCAGCTGTTGCAGGCGGTGAGGTGGCGAACGCAGATCTTGAAGCGGCCGTAGTTGTCGTGGCTTGGCCCCATGTCAATCCGTTCGAAAGCAGCCTTCTGTCCTTGGCCGACCACGACAAAGGTATAGACGTGGGCCGGGCTGTAGTTCTGGCCGGTGATCGGTGTGGGGGCGAGGAAGAGGCCGCCTCCGTCCGTGCTTATGAGTCCGTAGTTATAGACTCCGGGGAGCGTGCCGCCATAGGTCTGATCGGGGTAGCCGAAGAGGTACTCCCAGTCCCAGCCAACCGGACCGGTCTTGTTCCCTGCGAGGCTCGGGAACATCGGCGCAGCCTCGAACGCACCTATCGGGGAAATCCACATCCACGGATCCCAGTAGCTTGCAGTCCCCGAGATCTCGATGAGGTACAGCTCGCCCTTCTGCAGGATCCCATTCGTCATCTTCACTTCGGGAATGTGGTTCGAGGGATCGGTCGCGTTATAGGTTTCAAGGTAGAAGCATTCCTGGCACAAGGTCGTGCAGCTCACGGTCGCATGCATGCCCGCCGTCCGTCCCAGCCAGAAGTCCTCGTCTTGGGCGAGTGCTGGCCTGGCCAAGCCAAAGGCCAGGGCCAGTCCACCCACCACTAGTGCCACGCGCAGATTCTTGCTTGCCATCTCCCATCCTCCCTTTGGTCTGTCGGCTGGAGTGACCCCTGCCTCCAGCCAGCCTTTCCGAATTTCGTGATCGACGGTGTACTAATCCGGTCACCTATGAACTGCCGTTCATTCTCGGTGTTGTGCCCCAGCCTGGGAATACGCCCAACGGGGGGGGAGTGGTGCATCACCAGAACTAGGCCTTTGGATGGAGATGTGAACGCGAGCCTTGTATATCATAAGTCATTTGACGTAATACTGTTATCGCCAAAGCAGCCTGTAAGGTTGTGGGAGAAACGCTCCGCGGTTTGAAGTCTCTAGAGTCCATTATCTGCCGGCGCGTGTTTGTAGGCGCGGGCTTCAGCCCGCGGGGTGGGTGGGCGGCTCAGTTCCGCCTGGAACGGGTGGGGAATCGGCATGAGCTGGCGTCGTGGTGGCATCGTGGCCAGGAGTTTTGCCGTGGCAGCCTGCACTGGAGGCGGCGCAGCGGCCGGATTTCCGCGCTGAGCCCTCTCAGCCAGGCGACAGGACGGGCCTCGGAGGTGTAGGATTCGCCCGACCAAGGGAGTGCGTTGGCAGGCATGGCGGACCACGGCGGCACAGCGCACGCTCGGGGTCGCCCGAAACAGGGTGGAATGTTGAACCTACTGATAGTGAAAGGGTTTGCCGGGCGAACCAACGGCGGGAGCGTGCCCGCCGAGCGGCGCAGACGCGATGCGGGCAAACCGGGAGAGCACCCACGATGAGCGACCTTCCGAGCAGAGATCAGTCAGCCGGCCCCCAGCCACGGGAGATGAACCTGGCGGACGTCGTGGCGTTCGTGCGCCGCCACCTCCTCCTGATCTGTGGGCTGCCGCTGGCCGCGGGCCTGGTCACGGGCGTGACGATGTTGCTCGCTGTGCCCCGGAGCTACGAAGCGTCGGCCACGCTGGTGGTGGTCCCGCCGAAGTTCGCCTCCGACCTCAAGCCCAGCACGCTAACCATCCAAGGCTACCAGAAGCTGCTCGAGTCGGACGCCGCCATCGCCGAGACGAAGCGGCGCCTGGTCGAGAAGGGCGTGCTGAAGCCGGACGCCCAGCTTCGGCTGAACCGCGAGCTGGAGTCGCGGATCTTCGTGTCGCGCCGCGCGGACGAGCTGTCGCTCGCGCCGATGCTGCAGGCCGTCGCGCGCGGCACGTCGCCCGCGAAGGCGGCGGCGATCGCGAACACCTGGGCCGAGGTGTTCCTCGAGCGCACGAAGAGCCTGATGGCCGGGAGCACCTCGTCCACGGTCCAGTTCATCGACGAGCAGTACCCCAAGGTGCGCGCCGAGCTGGCCACCCTCGAGGACGAGCGGGTGACCACGAACGACACCTTCCAGAAGCGATCCGATAGCGCGGCCGACCAGTGGGACCAAAAGGTGGGCGCGTTCAAGAACCAGACCTCCGACCTCCTCGCGGGCTACCAGGCGGAGACCCGCCGCCTGGTCGAGGAGTACAGCAGCGGCAAGAACCTGGACACCCGCAACGTCCAACTGGCGGCGTTGCGCAAGGCGTACTCCGACCTCCAGGACGAGCAGGCGCGCGTCTCCGCGGACCTGCAGCAGAAGCAGCTGCAAGCCGATGCGGCGCGCACGCAACTGGCCGTCACCGCCCAGTTCCTCACCCTGCAGAAGGCGATCACCGACGAGGCGCTGTGGGCGGCCATGGTGGCCTCCAAGGACGACAAGCCGGACTGGAAGAAGCTTCAGGACCGTAGCCTCGCGACCCAGGAGATCAACCCCGTCTACACGAGGCTGGCCGACCGCCTCTCGCAGGTCGAGATCGAGGTGAACGCGCTCGTACCTAGGGCCGCGAAGCTGGCGCAGGACCTCGCCACGATGAGCGAAGCGATCAAGGAGAAGGACACGCCGCTCCGCCTCGACGAGGCCGGGCTCGAGAAGCTCAAGCGCGAGCGCGAGGCCGGCCTCGATCGGCTCAAGCAGGACCGCGACGACCAGCTCGAGGCGCTGAAGCGTCAGCAGCAGTTCGAGCTGGACGGGATCAAGCGGGCGTGGGACGCCAAAGTCGGCCAGCTCGACCGCGACGTCAATCACGAAAAGGACCTGTTCACGGAGCTGGCGAAGAACTACAACCAGGCGCTGCTCGCCAAGGCGCAGCAGGACGTGGAGGACGTGCGGATCGGTGCCGTCGCGGTGCCGGCGGATCACCCTCAACCCAGGGGAACCGTGAAGATGGCACTGCTGCTCGCCGTTGTCGCAGGCCTTTTCGGGGTGGGCATTGCATTGGTGAGCGAGTCGTTGGAACCAGATAGGAGCAGATCCAAACCGGCCCGGCAGTAGATGCCGGAAGCGCTTTGACGGAGCTCTCACGGAGCGAAGTCTGGAGGGATGATGAAGGTCATGATCCTCTGCGGTGGCGTGGGCACGCGTTTGCGGGAACTCACCGAAATCCGGCCCAAGCCGATGGTCGAGGTCGGCGGGCGCCCGATCCTCTGGCACATCATGAAACTATACGCGCACCATGGGATGGACGACTTCATTCTGTGTCTCGGGTACAAGGGCAGCATGATCAAAGAGTACTTTCTCAACTATGAGTCAATGAACTCTGATTTTTCTGTTGAACTGGGCAAGAAGAACAGCATTGCCTTCCACGATCACAATCATAACGAAGCCGGCTGGCGCGTCACTCTTGCCGACACCGGCGAAAAGACGATGACCGGCGGACGCATCATGCGCGCGGCGCGGTACCTCGAGGGCAAAGGCACCTTCGCCGCCACCTATGGCGATGGCGTGACCGATGCGGACCTCGCAGCTGCGCTTGCCTATCACCGCAAGATGGGGCGCCTGGCGACGCTCACGGGCGTTCGGCCGCCAAGCCGGTTTGGCGAGCTGATAGCAGATGGTGGACTTGTTCGGGCCTTCACCGAAAAGCCGCAGGTCGCCGAAGGACTGATCAACGGCGGCTTCTTTTTCTTCGAGCCCGCCTTTCTGCGCTATTTGACGGCCGATGAGGACTGCGTCCTTGAGCGCGCGCCCCTGGAACGATGCGCCGCGGATGGCCAGCTGAGCGTGTACCGGCATGACGGGTACTGGCAGTGCATGGACACTCTGCGCGACTGGGAGTCGCTCCAGAGTCAGTGGGACACGGGTCGGGCGCCCTGGAAGGTATGGGCGTGACCGACTCCTTTGTTTCCGCGTTGAAGGGTCGGCGGGTCCTGGTAACCGGCCACACCGGTTTCAAGGGGTCGTGGCTCTCGCTGTGGCTGGCGCAAATTGGCGCCGAAGTCCACGGCTACGCACTCGAGCCGCCGACGACGCCGAATTTGTTCGAGGAGGCGCATGTCGCCGGCGTGCTGGCAAGCCACACGATCGCTGACGTGCGGGATGTGGTCGCCATTGGCCGCGCGTTCGTCGACACCAGTCCAGAGGTCGTCTTCCATTTGGCGGCTCAGCCGCTCGTCCGCGAGAGCTACCTCGACCCACGCGGGACAGTGGAAGTGAACGTGCTCGGCACGGTAAACCTGCTGGAGGCGATTCGCGCGCACCGCCAACCGTGCGCGGTAATCGTGGTTACCAGCGACAAGTGCTACGAGAACCGCGAGTGGGTATGGGGCTACCGCGAGAACGACCCGATGGGTGGTCACGACCCCTACAGCATGAGCAAGGGCGCAACCGAGCTCGTGGTTGCGTCGTGGCGCCGCAGCTTCTTCCCCCCTGAGCGGGTTGCCGAGCACGGAGTTCGCCTCGCGAGCGCTCGGGCGGGCAATGTCATTGGCGGCGGCGACTGGCGCCAGGACCGGATCATGGTGGACTGCATCGCGTCGCTCGAACGCGGGACGCCAATTCAGGTGCGTAACCCGCAGTCAACCCGCCCATGGCAGCACGTGCTCGAGCCGCTGTCGGGCTACCTGATGCTCGCTGCTCGGCTGCTCGAAAGTACCAGCGAGAATGCCAATGAATTCGCCGGGGCGTGGAATTTCGGTCCCGCCGTCTCCGACGTGTGGCCGGTCCGTCGGTTGGTCGAGGAAACCATCGAGTGCTGGGGTTCGGGGTCATGGATCGACATGTCGGAACCATCGGCGCCACACGAGGCGAGGCTGCTCGCGCTCAACTGCGACAAGGCCCATCACCGGCTGGGCTGGCGCCCGACGTGGGATGCATCCCGTTCGGTCAGGGAGACGGTCGCCTGGCATCGGGTGCGTCTCGAGGGCGGGGCATTGCGCGACGTGACACTTGGGCAGATTGGAGCGTTCGCAGCCGGCGGCGGGCCGGTGGCAACTGGGAGAATCTCTTCGTGAACGACCCGAAGACATTGAGAGAGAAGATCCTGGGCCTTGTTCGCGAGTTTCAGGATGCGCGAAGGAGAGGCGAGTCGGCTTTCCGGCCGGGCGAGGACACGGTTCGATACGCCGGCCGGGTGTTCGATGCGGACGAGATGGTGAACCTGGTCGATTCGTCGTTGGACTTCTGGCTCACCGCCGGCCGATACGCGGAAGAGTTCGAGGCAGGCCTTGCGGAGTTCCTTGGCGTTCAGGACGCACTGTTGGTCAACTCGGGGTCCTCCGCGAACCTCGTGGCGCTATCGGCGTTGACCTCGGCGAAGCTGAAGGACCGCCGCATCAGAGCCGGTGACGAGGTCATCACGGTTGCGGCCGGGTTCCCCACCACCGTCAACCCGATCATCCAGAACCGCGCCGTCCCCGTCTTTGTGGATGTCCAGCTCGCCACCTATGTGCCGACGATCCAAGCCATCGAGGCGGCGGTCGGGCCCCGGACGCGAGCCGTGATGATCGCCCACACCATGGGCGTGCCGTTCCCTGTCGCGGAGGTTCGGGAATTGTGTGACCGGCGCCGCCTCTGGCTGATCGAGGACAACTGCGACGCGCTCGGCAGCCGGTACCAGGGTCGACTCACTGGCTCGTTCGGCGATTTCGCAACCTGCAGCTTCTACCCCGCACACCACATCACGATGGGCGAGGGCGGCGCGGTCGTGACGAACAACGAGGACCTGGCACGCATCGCGCGCAGCTTTCGTGACTGGGGTCGCGATTGCTACTGCGCCGGCGGCGAGAACAACACCTGTGGCAAGCGCTTCAGCCAGCAGTTCGGCACGCTGCCGCACGGCTACGACCACAAATACGTCTACGGCGAGATCGGCTACAACCTCAAAGTTACCGACATGCAGGCTGCAATCGGAGTGGCGCAGCTTGCGAAGCTTCCGCAGTTGATTCAGGCCAGGAAGGCCAATCACGGGGCGCTGCACGCCGGCCTTTTGCCGTTCTCCGATCGCCTGGTGCTGCACGCTGGCCCGCCGGGATCGGATCCGTCCTGGTTTGGCTATGTGCTTACGGTGCGACCTGATGCCGAGTTTGCCCGCGCAGACCTGGTTGGCGCCCTTGAGAATGCGGGAGTCGAGACACGCAACCTTTTCTGTGGCAACCTCCTCCGGCATCCGGCGTATCTGGGCGTTGAGCACCGATTTGTGGGGCCGCTAAGTGTCGCTGACCTCATCACCACGAACACGTTCTTCGTTGGTGTATACCCGGGTCTCACGCCTGCGATGATCAGCCACGTCCTGGACGTTGTCCGCTCGTTCATGAGTGACCATTAGCGGCCTGCGCAATGCCGAGGGCAATCCATTTCGAGGTATTCGTCGAACGGGTCGAACGCCATTCGCCGGGCGTGGCGTCATTTCACTTCGCATGGAGGGGCCGCCGGCCGCAATTTCGTCCAGGGCAGTTCGTGCACGTCGCACTGGACGACTACGACCCGTCGTTGCACTGGCCGGAGAGTCGGGTGTTCTCGATTGCCTCTGCACCCAGCGACCAAAACGGCATGCGTTTGACCATCAGCCGTCAGGGGCGCTTCACCGCTCGCCTGCTCGAGGAAGTGGAGCCTGGACGGGTGCTCTGGTGCAAGGGACCCTACGGCCAGTTCGAGGTGAGCCCTCGCGCTCCAGGCAAGGGGGTCGCGTTGGTCGCAGGCGGCACGGGAATCACGCCGTTCTGCGCCGTCATGGAGGAGGCACTGCTGCGGCCCGAGGTCTTGACCGGGCCAGTGCACCTCTACTATGGCGCACGGACCGCCGATCTCCTTGTTTATCGGGAGCTTGTGCAACGCTGCGCCGCTGAATTGCCCTGCTTCGAGACGGGACTATTCTCGGAGGAGGGCCAGGCGCCCCAAGGAATCGAGCAGGGGAGACTAGACATCGACCGGATCGCCCGCGAGTGCGGCGGGGATGTTACCTATTTTCTGAGTGGCCCAAAGCCGATGATCGACGCTTTCTCGCAAACGCTGCGAGGTATCGACCTCCTGCCGCCGGATGGTGTCGTAGTGGACGCCTGGGAATGAGAGAGGCCCTACGCACGTCGCGAAACCCGCTGGCGGCGGACCTCGATTTCGTTCTTGAGCATACCCGCCCGCTGTGGGAGGATCTCCGGGGCGAGCGGCTCTTCGTTACAGGGGGCACCGGTTTCTTTGGGTGCTGGCTGCTGGAGAGCTTCGTCTGGGCCAACCAGGAACTCGCCCTTGGCGCCAGCGTTACGGTGCTCACGCGCGATCCAATGGCCTTCAGCCGCAAAGCACCACATTTGGCGAATCACCCCTCAGTTCGGCTTCACACCGGCGAAGTTCGCTCGTTTGAAATCCTGGAGGGGTCGTTCTCGCACGTCATCCACGCGGCCACCGAGGCGAGCGAGCCACTGAATCGGCAGCAACCGTTCGAAATGTTCGACACGATCATCGGGGGGACCCGCCACACACTCGAGTTCGCACGGGCGGCTGGGGCGAGGAGACTTCTGCTGACGAGTTCGGGCGCGGTGTACGGGCCACAGGCGCCCGACCTCGCCCGCGTTTCCGAGGAGTACGCAGGGGCCCCAAACGTGGCGGACCCCGCGGCGGCGTACGGCGAGGGGAAACGCGCGGCCGAGATGCAATGCGTGCTTTCAAGTCGCGCCTTCGGCCTGGAGGCCAAGATTGCGCGATGTTTCGCCTTTGTGGGTCCGTATCTCCCGCTCGATACTCACTTCGCAATCGGTAACTTCATCCGCGACGCGCTGACCGGTGGGCCGATTGTGGTCCACGGGGGCGGGATGCCGTGTCGCTCATACATGTACGCCGCCGACTTGGCGGTTTGGCTCTGGACGATTCTCTTCGCTGGCGCGTCGATGCGGCCATACAACGTCGGGTCGGAGGTTGCCGTGGATCTCGCTGACCTGGCCGCGTTGGTCGCCAGAATCGCTGGCCTGAAATCTGGCGTCGAGGTTCGCGGTGAGGCCGACCGCGCAGGCGCTGGCATGAGATACGTGCCGTCAACCCGCCGCGCACAGGCGGAGCTCGGCCTGCGGGAATGGACATCACTGGAAGCAGGGATTGGGAAGACTGTCAGCGCGTGCCGCGGGGTGACCGGGCAGAGGCCAGCCAGGAGAAGGGTGGGCGCATGAAAGCATCTGACTTCGTCGCCGGCTACTTGCGGAGTCAAGGCGTAAGCCACGTCTTCGAGGTTGTCGGTGGCATGATCACGCACCTCATCGACTCGATTGCAGCCCGTGGGGATATCCAGCTCGTGAGCATGCACCACGAGCAAGCGGCCGCCTTCGCCGCCGAGGGCGTCGCTCGGATGACCGGTGTGCCTGGCGTCGCGATGGCGACCAGCGGCCCGGGTGCAACAAACCTGCTCACAGGTATCGGCAGTTGCTACTTCGACTCGTATCCCGCAGTGTTCATTACGGGCCAGGTCAATCGCCACGAGCTGAAGGGTGACAGGGGCGTTCGGCAGCTGGGGTTTCAGGAGACAGACATCGTCTCGATGGCCAGGCCAATAACGAAGGCTGCGTGGCTCGTGGGCTCGCCGGAAGCGCTTCCGTCTCTCCTCGCCGAAGCGTTTCGCGTTTCGCTGGCCGGTCGGCCCGGCCCGGTGCTTCTCGACATTCCAATGGACGTGCAACGAGCCGAAGTCATTGGCGAGTTTCCTGCACAGATGGATGCCCCCCCTGCAGCGCCCGACGCTGCATTGGTTGCAGAGCTGCTTGAAGCTCTTTGGAAGGCCAAACGACCCCTGATTCTTGCCGGCGGGGGTGTGCGCTCCGGTCGTGCTGCCAGGGAGTTCCGCGAGCTCGCTGCGGTCCTAGGTGTTCCGGTCGTCAGTTCGTTGATGGCGGTCGATGCGCTCGAAGCTGGGAACCCGCTACGAGTGGGAATGATCGGGTCGTACGGCAACAGGTGGGCCAACTTGGCGATAGGCCTTGCGGACTTTCTGCTGGTGCTGGGAAGCCGGCTCGACATCCGACAGACCGGCTCGGAAGTCGAAGCGTTTGGTGCTGGCCGAACCATTTTCCACGTCGATTGTGACCCTACCGAGGTCAACAACAGGGTCCAGAATTGCACAGAGATCCACGCGGACCTCAGCGCTTTCCTGGTGACAGCGGCCGCCCAAGCGAGGGGAGTGGAGCCCAAGCGGTGGCCAGGTTGGTCCGATGAAATCGCCCAGCTCCGGTTACGATGGCCTGACGTCAATGAGAGCCGGGGTGGGAATGGGGTCAACCCCAACGAATTCATGCATCAACTGTCGGCAGCTTCTGGGTCGGCTGCGGCCTTCGTGGTGGATGTTGGTCAGCACCAGATGTGGGCAGGTCAGTCTCTGGCGCCGGGCCCCGAGCAGCGGTTCTTGACGTCCGGAGGGCTGGGAGCAATGGGTTCCGCTCTCCCCATCGCCGTCGGCGCGGCGTTTGCATCGGCCGGTAGGCCGGTCGTGTTAGTGGCGGGCGACGGGGGTTTTCAAGTCAACCTCCAGGAACTGCAAACAGTGGTGGCCAACTCGTTGCCCATCAAGATCCTGGTGCTCAACAACGGCTGCTATGGGATGGTAAGGCAGTTCCAGGAGAGCTACTTCGGCGGAAGGTATCACTCTACGGTCTGGGGTTACTCAGCGCCGGATTTCGTGCGGGTGGCGCAGGCGTTCGGGATCGAGGCCATCCGAGCGACATCCCCGCGAGAAGTCCCCGGCGGCCTGGCTGCGCTCTGGAAGGACCCCGGCGCACCGTTCCTCCTCGAGGTAGCAATCGACACCCACGCCAATGCATTCCCGAAGATCGCATTTGGCCGGCCGATCACGGAAATGGAGCCATTCGCTAAGCCAGTCGAAATGGAGGGCACATAGTCTGGTGAGAGGAGGCGACGATCTTCAGACGGATCGATCGTGAAACAGATGGGCGCGAGAAGTTCAACTCTACAGTAAGGAACAGTTTGAAGAGAACGGCGGGTCGCTCCTTCATGCAACTCAAGTGGTCCCTCCACGCGATCAGACGCAAGCTCGGCATCGATCGGGCTGTGGCCTTTGGCTCGTTTTCAACCGTCTGGGGCGCAGTCGGTGGTTCGGTATCCATTCTTCTGATTGCGCTTCGCTTCAGCCCGGAGGTGCAAGGCTACTATTACACCTTCAATAGCTTGCTTGCCCTGACGACGTTTGTCGAGCTCGGGCTGGGAACCGTCATTCAGCAGTTTGCGAGCCACGAGTGGGCGAGACTCGACCTGGACTCAGGCAAAGGCGTCGTGGGGGATGCGAATGCGCTCTCGCGGCTCGCGAGCCTGGCGCGGGTTTCGTTCAGGTGGTATGGGTTTGCTGGCGCGCTTGCGGTGATAGGTCTCGGTGCGGGAGGTGTCGTCTTCTTCGCCCAAAGGCCGTCTCCCGGGATCCAATGGGTCGGACCGTGGTTGGTATTGTGCGGGCTCTCCGGCATGAGGCTAGTGCTGGTTCCAGCGTGGTCGTTGCTGGACGGCTGCGATCAAATGCGGCATACCAACGCCGCGAGGTTGGGGATTGCCGTGGTCACGAACCTATTTGCCTGGGCGGCAATCGTGCTCGGCGCAGGGTTATGGACGCTGGTGATCTTGAATGGGGCGAATTTGGCGGTAGCGGCCGCGTTCTTTGCGCGGCGGTATGGGGACTTTTTCCGCGCCATCAGGTCGTCGCCACGCCATGCAGCGGTCGATTGGCGCCTCGAGATATGGCCCATGCAGTGGAGAATCGCCTTGAGCTGGTTGAGTGGCTATTTCATCTTTTCCCTGTTTACGCCCGTGATGTTTCAGTTCCACGGGGCCATCGTCGCAGGCCAAATGGGGATGACGTTGTCGTTGGCTAATGCGCTCCTCGCGTTTGCCTTGACGTGGGTGGCGACGAAGGCCCCAGCGTTTGGCCAGTTGATCTCCCTACGGGACTTCGCGGGTCTGGATCGATTGTTTGCCGCTTCAACGGCGCAAGCGCTGGCAGTTGGGGGAATCGGAGCCCTGGCCATTCTTGGCGGTACGTACGGATTGAACGCGATCCATAGCCGGCTGGCGCTGCGTCTTCTCCCGCCGCTCCTGGTTGGGTTGTTTGTTGTCTCGGCTCTCATTGCGACGCTGGTAGGCGCGATGGCTACCTACCTGCGTGCCCACAAGCGGGAGCCGTACCTCGTCCCGTCGGTGCTCTGTGGCGTGGCGGTGGGAGTGACGACGATCGTCCTAGGCGGTCGATATGGGGCGCTAGGCGCGGCCATCGGCTACCTGGTGCTATCTCTCGTGTTCCTGATTCCGGAGGTCGCAATCTTTAGGCACTGCCAAAGCGCTTGGCATGTGACTGACGAGGGAGCTTCTGGCTGATGGGAGCGGAAGGGGTCCGGGGCGAGGAATGCGACAGTTGAAAAGGGCACTTCGACGATTGATAGCCAGCGTGCTGCTGTTTCTTCGGCAGCAGGACCGGTATGTCTCGCGTCAGCGCGCCGAGAAGCGTGGTCTTCTTCGCATCGGCCGCCACACCTATGGCACTCCCATCATCGACTCCTACCCCGGGAGCGAGAAGGGGATCACGATCGGCGCGTTTTGCTCGATCTCGCGGGATGTGGTGATGATTACGGGCGGCATTCACCCTACGCATTGGGTGTCAACGTTTCCCTTCAGGGTTCACTGGCACATGGCGGGAGCGTATGAAGACGGGATGCCCTCGTCGAAAGGGGACATCGTGGTGGGTTCGGACGTGTGGATTGGGACTGAGGCGATGATCCACTCGGGGGTGACCATTGGAGACGGCGCGGTGGTGGCGGCACGGTCGGTTGTGACTCGGGACGTTCCCCCCTACGCTGTCGTAGCCGGGGTGCCGGCAAAGGTCGTGCGATTTCGCTTCGAGGATAAGGTGATTCAGTCGCTTCTTCGGATTCGGTGGTGGGATTGGGACGACGAGGCCGTGCGCGAGGCCGTCCCTTACCTATCCTGTGACGATATCGCGGCCTTTCTCGGGAAGTATGGGGGGATGAGCGGCGGCGGAAACTCGTCATCCAATCGCCCACACGCGCGATGACCGGTCCAGATCGTGACTACATTCGAGGGTTAACCGAGCGAGCGGCACTTGAGGGCCCGGTCCTGGAGCTGGGTGGTGGTTATGGTGGTGCAACGTCTCGCGAAATTGTGGTCGCCGCCGGCCTGCGGCATTTCGCAACCGACCTTCAGGGTGGGCCAGGGGTTGACAGAGGTGAGTGAGCGGCACCTATTGACCATTGCCTAAGTAATGGTACATTCACAGCTCCAAGCCCGCCGCCCGGACGAAGGCCGCAAGGAGGGTGCGGTTCGCTCGAGTGTCGCTGAGGGCACCGAGCACCGCGGCCTCCAGCGTCGTGAGGTCATCCGGCGCGAAGTTCGCCAGGTCACCGTACTTGGTATGGCTCCAGACCGGCTCGACGGGGTTGAGATCCGGCGCATAGGGCGGCAGGTACTCGACCACGATGCGCGGGTATTTGGCCAGCCACGTCGTGACGCAGGTCGCCCAGTGCGGGCGGTGCCGATCCCAGATGAGGGTGAAGCCATGCGGTACGTGACGTCGGAGAGCCTGGAGAAACCGGAGAACTTCGGCACTGCGGATGTTGTCGCGATGGAGCGCCCAATACAGACCGAACCGGCGCCGGCGGGGTGCCACCGTGAGCGCGCTGATCGCGGAGAGCCGATCTCGGCGGTCCCACTGCCGGAGGATTGGCGTCTGGCCACGTGGCGCCCAGGTCCGCCGGCAGACCGGCTGGAGCATGAAGCCGCTCTCGTCGAGGAAGACGAGCGATCTACCGGCCCGGCGAGCGTTTTTTTATATGCGGCCAGCGCTCGGTGCGCCAGCGCTGGATGGCCACCTCGTCGCGTTCCCTGGCCCGACGCTCCGGCTTCTGGCAACTCCATCCTTCCCCGCGAAGGATCTTCCAGACGTGGGCGGGGTGGTAGCGGACGCCAA